>DATJGQ010000635.1:0-3317 GCA_035494815.1 Gemmataceae bacterium | reverse complement strand
CCGTCGACGGCCGGAGCACCCACAAACGGCGGGTCACCCCGGCGGCGACGGCGGTAGTCGGCACGGTCACCGCTGACCGTGCGGTCCGGTCACTCGTTTGAAATGATTGTCGAATCCCCGAGTGACGACCGGACCTCATCTAGTCGAGACCGGCACGTGAAGGCCCGGTCTCCGACCAGCCGAAGAATCCCCAAATAAAGAGCAGCAGCCCCGCAAGGCCCAGGGGGATGCCTACGGGCAGTAGCACCATGCTGACGCCCATTCCGAGGCCCATGATCATGAAGATCATGCCCACGATGATGGCGAAGCCGTGTCCGAAGAGACGGCCGAACACTTTCGCCAACTCCTTGCCCGTCGATTTGGCCGCGAACATGGTACACCTCAAAGGCCGCGAGCGGTCGCTGCCGGTTGCAGGAGTGATTGCCTTGACTCTGATCCGAGGACTAAGCAACGGCTGTGCCGTGGCGGAACCAAAGCAGTCCGTCGTTGTGACGCGTCGCTAAGAAGTGCAGAAACTCGCTTTAGAACTCAGCGAATTGAGTTGAGCGAAATCCCGGGATGAGGGATTAGGCCGCCTGGTCGCGGCGATTCCCGTCCACGGCTGTGCCATTCTGGCGTACCGGTGTGCCGAGTATTCTGAAGTCATCATGACGGCGCGGGCGAGACCACCCTTTGGCTAGATTCGGCGACGTGATTCGGAGCATCGACCGGCTGGTGGCTAAGAAAAATGGCCGCCTCCCCGACCCGGCGCGCCGGGGCGGCGTAGTCCTCTACCGGCCCGTCGGTCGGATGTTTCCCGCGACCAAGTCGAGGATCAATAAAGCCACCAGGGCGACGACGAAGACGATCGCCGACGGGGCTCCCCACCGATCAGGGCGGCCAGCAGCAATGAGCCGGCCGCCTCGATGACGCCGGCAGGCGTTCAGCCTCTACCGAGTGTCACGTAGTAGCCGGCACAGCAGAACCTGAGGGTTTCTACAACGCCTAGACGGCCGAAGCAACCGCCTGCCGGGATAGGATATCGTCGGAGAGGAAGCGTTCTCACCATGCGGTCTCGTCAGATTGGCCTTCCGAGCAGGTCTTGCATCCAGGTGATCCTCACTTTCCTTCGTCTGGGTTTCGGGCGTCAGCCACCGGTGAGTACTGCTCCACCTGTGGCCCCACCGTGGGGCAGGTCGGCTGCCGCCCCACAGCCGTTGTTACGTCTTAATGCTTCGCCGGCATGTCCGCGAGGCGAATCAGGTCGATCGGCTTGGCAGAGCGGACGCCGAGCGCGGTCTTCAGCGTCTTCTCCGTCGGGTCGTAGAGCTTCACCAGGTCTTCGGTGACGTCCACCAGTTCGACGTTGCCGGACGTGAAATCACACGCCATCGTGATCGCCGAGAGGCCCCGCCGCTTGGCGACCTCCTTCACCCCGTCCTTGACCGGCTCTAGTAGTTCGGGCACGGGGACGTGCCCGAACCCCTGGAAGTGCAGGAGTCGCTGGTGATTCTGACCCCAAGATTCCAGTTCCTTGATCGCGTCGCGGTCGTCGGCGGCCTTAGCCCGATCGAAGGCGGCCACCTTATCCTTGACCGGGTTGTGCCGCGAAGCCGCGTAGGCGACGGCGATCGATCGGTTGTCGTAGGTGCCGATGCGGACCTTGCCCGCGGCGGGGGCCGCGTCTTTCGTCTGGCCGATGCCGAGCGCTGCCCCCGCCCCGAGGGCGACGACGGACGCCAGCGCCAGAGCAGTTCGGGACATCGCAGATCCTCCCTGGATGAGGCCGCGCCGGCCGCCGGGAACGTCCCGCGGACGCTGTGCCGGTCGCCGGGTCGGCCACGCAATCTGTTGAGGCGTCGCCCGACGGCAAATATCACGCGGATCGTGCGTGATCGAACGGCTCCGTCCCGGCCGGCCGGGATGTCGCGTACATCAAGGCGCTAATGGCCAGGATCGACACCGGCTCGCTCACCAACCAAACGGTCGGCAGCCCGGCCGTCCAGATCACCACCAACATGACCGGGGCGAACAGCAAACTGACGACGGCAATAAAGCGGATGAGGGGCAAGTACCGCCCCACGTCGAAGGACATGTACAGCGCCAGCAGCCCGATGAACCCGTACAGGAGGGATGTCACGCGGGCCAAGTACAGCAGCAGTGCCCCGCCCGGCCAAGGCCCGAATTTGCCGTCCCACTCATACACGACCTTCATCCAGCTCTCGGGCAAGGCCTCCCCGACGAAGGCCAACAAGCCCAGGACCGCGGTGGCCCGCAACACGAGCACCAACCGACCGAAGGGTGCGGACACCGGTTCACCTCCGTGACACTTCGTCACGGCCGTCGCGTTCCGCCGTCGCGCAGCATGGCACCGACCGCCCGGCCGGTCGCCGAGGCCTGGCGGCGACGGATCGCTTCGAGGGCCTTGGTCCAGGACACAAAGACGCTGCCGGGCCACGGCGGCAACTTCGCGGCCTCAGCGTCCCCGAACGTGTAATACGCGAAAAAGTACTGGCTGAAGTAGGGGGCCACGACGGCGACGTTCTCTTTCTGAGCCATGCCCATCAGGAGTTTGCAGAACTGTTCATCCAGCGGGCTCCAGAAGCTGTAGTTGTCGCGGAAGTACGCGTCCCGATTGAGCATCCCTTGCGGTTCGTTCGCGCCGTGCTTGTAGAGCCAGGTTTCGCCGATGGCGACCGTCAGGTTCGGCCGCGCGTCCCGGACCTTGCCGACCCGCGTCGCTAGCCGGGCCAGCATGTCGTCGCCGTTCAGTTTCAGCGCGTACAGGTGCATGTCGACGTAATCCAGCTTCGCCTGCCGGGCGATTTGGAGAATGAAATCCTCCGGCTCCCATGTCCCCGCCCCGGCGCCCAGGAGCGTGGGCGTTTTGGCTTCCGGACCTTTCAGCCGCGCCGCGACCTCGCCGACCCAGTTCGCCAGTTCGTCCGCCGAGAACGTAAGCCGCGACCAGCGGCCCATCGTCCCCGGCTCGGTCAGGATGCTCAGAAAGTCGGGCTTGATCTCCCGGTAGATTAGCGTGATCTCCTTCTCCCGCATGGCCAGGAAGTCCCGTCGCCCTTGGGGCGTGTCTTGAAGACCTTTGTGGGCATGCGGGCTGAACGGCGGGTTGTCGAAATGCTCCACGTACAGCTTCATGCCGCGGGCGTGGATCGCGGCCGCCAGGCGCTGGTAGAAACTGAGGAGCGGTTTCGGGTCGCCGAGGGACAGGTCCGGGGCGGCGATCATGACGGACACCGCGTTCATACCCAGGGCCTTGAACGCGTCGAGCGTGGCGAGCAGGTCCTTCCAGCGTTGCAAGTCGGCGGCGGCCGGGCCGA
>DATJGQ010000634.1:0-12389 GCA_035494815.1 Gemmataceae bacterium | reverse complement strand
GTTTTGTTTTGTTTTGTTTTGTTTGTCTTTATCTTCTCGGATGGCGCGGTTAGGGCTGTGCGTTCCTTTGTCCGGTGTCGGCCACCCGGTGCGGCCGGGGACCGGCCCGTCCCGCTCATGCCTCCGACGACGAAAAACCGACGTTGACCGTGGAATACCATAGCCCCGGTCTTCGACCAGGACGAGATCAGGCCCCATTTCAGCGGCACCGGCTCCACCAGTTGGAGTTGGACACCGACCCGGTGTGACTACCTAACGTCCGCGGTTCACCTGCAAGGACGCGTTTAAAGACCGATCGGCCGACGGCGTCCGCGGCCTTGTCAGGTGCAACCGCATGTTAGGCCGGGCGACGCCGCCGGCGCTGCTTGGCCGATGCCGAACGAATGATCACCGACCCGCGACCGGCGCGCGCGAACGGCACGCGATTGCGGGCGAGGGCCTCGTCGATCAGGCGCGCGACCTCCGGACGAGCGAGTGTGGACGCGCTCTCCAGGTTAATTGAGCGCGTCTGGTTGCCGGACCCCTGCAGCAGTTTCGCAGGATCCGGCAATTCCTTACCCCGATTGAAGTACAACTTAACGCCGCCCGCGCTCGCGCGGATTGCAAGCACGCCCTCGTACCCGCGCTCGTTCGGTGAATAGCTGATGACGAACCAGTCGCGATATTCATACACCACCTCGTGGGCGGTAGGCAGGCGCTTTCGCAGCCACCGTCGCATTGCGCCTATGAGCCGCAAATGCGCTGGCGCCAACTTGGCGATCAGCGTATGCAACTCGGCTTCTGCCGATCGTCGCGCCACGGCGGACGGGGTGCGGCCCGGGACCTTGTCTCCAACCCGGACGGAACGGCGTCCGGAAGCTTCCTTCTTCACGCTCATGACGGCTCCTTGGGATTGGTCAAGCCTGTAGAGTGAAGCGGCTCTCGGCCCCGACGACAGGGGCGCATTGATGTTCCTGCGGCGGACGGCAGATGTTCGGCAACTTGTGGGAGTGGACCGCCAGCGACTTTCTGCCGTACTCGGGCTTCGCCGCCGATCCGTACAAGGAGTTCCGTCCGGCCCGCGAACGCCAGAGCTGGCGTCGGCTACTAATGTCACTCGGTCGCGCGGAGCGTCAGCCGGCGACTCGATCTCGGGTCCGCGGGAGGGAGCGAAAGGGCCGCTGGAACAGAATATACAGGACGCGCAACACCAGCAGCGACATCACCATCGCCCCGATCACGCCGCCGATGACAACCGTCGCCAGCGGCCGTTGGACCTCCGCCCCCACGCCTGTGCTAAACGCCATCGGCAGAAAACCCAAGCTGGCGACCAGCGTAGTCATGAGCACCGGCCGCAGACGCGTGAGCGCCGCGCGCTCGACGGCGTGGTCGAGCGACAGCCCCTGATTGCGGAGTTGCCGGATGTAGGAAACGAGAATCATGTCGTCCAACACCGCCACGCCGGACAGGGCGATGAACCCAACGGCGGCCGAGATCGAAAACGGCATGTCCCGCAGCCAGAGGGCGAGGAGTCCGCCCACCCAGGCGAAGGGGATGCCGGTGAACACCCGCAGTGCGTCCACGACGTTGCGGTAGGTCAGGTACAAGAGGCCGAAGATCAAGAAGAACGTCACCGGCACGACGATCAGCAGTCGTATGCGGGCGCGGCGGAGGTTCTCAAACTGCCCGCCCCACTCGATGTGGTAGCGGCCGGGCGGCATCGACACCGTTTCGGCGACGGTCTGCCGCGCCTCAGCCACGAACCCGCCCAAGTCTCGGCCGCGCACGTTGCAGGTGATGGTAATCCGCCGCTGGCCCCACTCCCGCGTAATCGTGGACGGCCCCTCGACGACTTCCACGTCCGCCAGCCGAGAGAGCGGGATCCGTTCGCCGGACGGGGCCGCAATCACCATATTGCCGATCGCCTCCGGGCCGGCCCGGTACGCCTCGGGCACACGGACGACCAGCGGGAAGCGCACTTGGCCCTCGACAACTTCGCCCAGCGGCTTGCTGCCGATGGACTCCACGAAATTCAGCACGACCTGCGCGGGCACGCCGTACCGGGCGATCTCGTCCTGTCGGATGCGAATTTGCAGCACCGGTTGGCCGGTGATCTGCTCCACGGCCAGGTCGGCGACGCCCGGCACGGCCCTTAACGCCGCCTCGACCTCCCGGGCCTTCGCGACCAGCGTCGGCAAGTCGTCCCCGAACAACTTTACGCCCACGTCGGAGCGCACGCCGGAAATCATCTCGTTGATCCGCAATTCGATCGGTTGCGAGAAGGAAAGTTTCTGGCCGGGGATGACCCGCAGTTCCTTCTCGATTAACTCTGTCAGGTCCGCCTGGGTGTGGGCCTTGGTCCACTGCGATCGGGGTCTGAGCGTGACGAAGATGTCGGTCAGCTCCACGCCCATCGGGTCCGTCGCCACTTCGGCCGTACCGATGCGGCTCCAGACGTGCTGCACCTCGTCCGGGAAGGCGGCGAGCACAGCCTTCTCGATTTGCGTGTTCGCCCGGATCGACTCGTCCAGGTCGGTGCCCGCCAGCCGGACGACGTTGATGCAGATCGCCCCCTCGGACAGCCGCGGCACGAACTCGGACCCCAGGCCGGGGGCGATCAACCCGAAGGCGACAATGAGGACGCACAGTGCGAACCCGATCACGGCCGCTTTGTGATGCATCGAGAACCTCATGACCGGGCGATACAGACCCAGGGCCAGGCGCATCAGGATCGGCTCCCGCTCCTGGAGCCGCGTCGGCAACAGGAGGCTCGCCAGGACCGGCATCAGCGTCATCGACAGGATCATCGACCCGGCCAGGGCAAAGATGACGGTCAAAGCCATCGGCCGGAACAGCTTTCCCTCGAGCCCTTCGAGCGTGAGGATCGGCAGGTAGACGGTCATGATGATGAGTTCGCCGAACAGCGTCGGCTTGCGGACCTCGACGGCTGCGTCCCGCACCATCTCCAGCTTGCTCTTTCGCCGCAGGTCACCGTGGGTGATGTGCCGCACGCAGTTCTCGACCATGACGACGGAGCTATCGACGACCAGGCCGAAGTCGATCGCCCCGAGGCTCAGCAGACTGGCGGCGATGCCGAACCGTAGCATGCCGGCGAAGGCGAAGAGCATCGAGAGGGGGATCGCCAGCGCGACGATGGCGGCGGCGCGGAGGTTTCCGAGAAAGGCGAACAGCACTGCGACCACCAGCAGCCCGCCCTCGAAGAGGTTGTTCCGCACCGTGGTGATGACGTGATCGACCAGCTCCGTCCGGTCGTACACGCCCTCCACCCTCACGTTGCGGGGCAGCGTCGCCTTGATGTCGTCGAGCTTCCGTTTGAGGTTCCAGGTGACCTCGTGGCTGTTCTCGCCCATGGTCATGAAGCCCAGCCCGAGCACGACTTCGCCCTTGCCATCGGCGGTGACGGCGCCGCGGCGGACCTCGTGGCCGATCTCTACGTCGGCCACGTCCCGCACCCGGATCGGCACCCCGTCGTGGGCGGAGATGACAATGTTCCTGATCTGCTCGACGTTGGCCGTCCGCCCGAGCCCGTGAACGAGCAGCATGGTGCCGTTCTGGCGGACGTTGCCGCCGCCGACGTTGCGGTTGTTCCGCTCGACCGCCGCCGCTGCGTCGTCAAACGTCAACCCGTGCTTGATGAGTCGAGCCGGGTCGATGCGGACCTCATACTGCTTCTCATATCCGCCCCACGAGTTGACCTCGGCCGTGCCGCGAACGGTCCGCAGGTGCGGGCGGATGACCCAGTCATGGATCGTCCGCAATTCGGTCACGTCGTCGCCCTTGCCGGTAACGACGTAGTGGAAGACCTCGCCCAGCCCGGTGCTGACCGGCCCCATCTTCGGCCGCTCGATGCCCGCCGGGAGCTGCGCCGTGCCCAGGCGTTCGTTGACGACCTGGCGGGCGAAGTAGATGTCGGTCCCGTCCTCGAACGTCGCCACGACCTGCGACAGCCCGAACTTCGAGACGGAGCGGAGCATCTCCAGCCGCGGCAGGCCGCTCAATACCTGCTCGACGGGGAACGTGATCTGCTGTTCGACCTCCTCCGGCCCGAGCGCCGGGGATACGGTGTTGATCTGGACCTGCACCGGCGTCGTGTCCGGAAAGGCGTCAATGTCCAGATGGAACATCGATACCGCGCCGAAGGCGGCCGCCGCGAGCGCGGCCACGATGACGGCGAAACGGTGGCGGAGTGAGAAGTCGATAATCCATTTCAGCATAGGGACAAGCAATAGGGGTTAGGGGCGAGGAGCAGGGACGAGAATAGGGCGGAGGGGTGAGCAAGCATTGGCGTCCTCCTGCTCGCCCCTAACCCCTATTGCTCGTCCCTGCGTAATGCGTTTATGAGGCCTGAAATAATGCGGCAGACTTCGGATGTGCGGGCGATCAGGTCGTCCGCGGCCGGGGCGGCCAGGTAGTTGAGGCGCTGCGCCAGGATCAGTTGTGTCTCCAGCTCTTGCGCCGACCCCCGGGCGACGCGGAGGAAATGGATGTACTCATTCGTACTGCCGCGCCCCTGCCCTTCGGCAACGTTGCTCGGTACGGACACCGCGGCCCGACGGGCCTGGTTGGTCAAGCCGAACTGCTCGCGGCTCGGGGACGATTCCGTCCCCCGGTAGACGTCGACAACCAAGTCCATTGCTTTTTGCCACGCGATCAGATCTCGATAGGATTGCACGCTCACGGCCCACCTCCTTTTCCTCGCCGCTAACCCCTATTGCTCATCCCTCCTCAAGGCCCGACCGGGCCGCTACTTGTGGCAGCCTCACCCCTCGCCCAGGTTTCCGCGCAGTAGCTCGGCCCGCAGGGCGGCACTGCCTTTCACGGCGACCAGCTCGCCCGGCAGCACGCCGGCGATGATTTCCGTGTTCTTCTCGTCCTTGACGCCAATCCGCACCGTGCGTGTGTGGAACAGCTTCGGGGCGCGCTCCTTGAGAAAGTCCTTGTCCCGCACGAACACGACGTAGCAGTCGCCTTCCCAGTGGATCGCGCCATTAGGGACGACGACGGCCTTCGGTTCTTCCCGCAAGATCACCCGCCCGGCCCCAAAGGTGTTGGCCATGAGCGTGCCGGCCGCGTTGTCGAGGGACGCCCGCACCTTGACCGTGCGGGTCTTGTGGTCGGCCTCCGGACTGACCCACGCGACGGTCCCGGCCGACTCGTCCTTTCCCCCGTCCGGGCGAAAGCGGATCGCGTGTCCGAGCTTCACCGCCCGCGCATCTTCCGTGCGGAGGTCGAGCGTCAGCCAGAGGCGGGACACGTCGGTCACGACGAACAACACGCGCGCCGGGTCCACGACCTCGCCGGCTACCGCATCGCGGGTGACAACCACGCCATCGAAGGGCGCGGTAACCGGCAGCAGGTTGCCGGTCGCGGTGGCATCGAGCGAGCCGGCCAGGGCCGACGGGATGCCGAGGAACCGCAAGTGGTCGGGCAGCCGCTCGTCGGGCACGGCGTCCAGACTGCCGGCCGGGATGGGCAGACCCAGGTTCGTGAGCGCCTGCTGCGCCGCGCCGAGACGGATCTGAGACTCGCTGAGAGCCGTCTCCGCCTCCAGTAACGTGCGCTCGGCGAACGAGCCGGACGCCGCCAGCCCCTTCATCCGATCGAGGACGCGGCGCTTGAGGCGGGCATGCACGAGGGCTTGCTGGTACTCGGTCTTCGCCCGCCCGATCTCGGCGGCGTCTACCAGCGCGACGACCTCGCCCGGACGGACCCGCTCGCCGACCTGCCTGTACGTTCGGAACACGGAGCCGGGCACCCGGGCGGAGATTCGGGCGGTGCGGGTGAGGTCGTAGGTGATCTCGCCGTTGCCGGCGACCACCTCGACCATCGCGGCCGTCCAGACCGGCTCGACATCCACCCCTGCTCTTTCCGCGGCCGTCGCCGAGGCGAACTGGATGCGGCGGTCGTGGAGCTTGCACTGGCTGCTGTTCTCCGGCCGATCGGCGAAGTCGAGAGCCCGCCGGGCGCGGTCGAGGTCCGCGGGCGTGACCCGGGCCGGCGTCGCGGTCTGAGCAATCTCGGGGTGGTCCAGCGGGCAGTTGTGGACCCCGTGCGGCTTGCACCAGCCGAACGACTTCGGCTTGGGCACGAGGTCCGGGTTGCACTCGACGCAGCCGGACTCCGGGACAGAGTGTTCGTCGCACCAGTCGTCTTTGGCATCAGTGCCGCGGCCCGTCAGCGCGGAGAACTTTGGCAGGGTCCAGCCGGAGTGATGGCCCCAGGCAAGCAGCCCGACGAGGGCCGCGAACACGGCAAGCGGCGGCAGGATTCGCCCGACTCGCGCGAAGAAGCCGACCCGCGGCGATCGGCGTGCGGCGTCGTCCGGGGCGGAAGCCGGCGGCGCATCTACGACATTGGCGCGGTTGATTTTGGACACGTCGTTCATGGGACACGCCCTTCCGAAGGTCAAGGCGGCGGGCGGCGGGGAGAGCCTGCTAACTCGGCCCGCTCGCCGAATGCTCATTGAGTTGCCGTAGGATCAAGCGACTGGGGGCACGACGCGTGGCCGACTTTTACTGGACCGCCAGCGGTTCGCGCGAGGAAGTGCGGACTAAATCAGCAGGGCGCAAAAGGACAAATAGAGTGGCGGAGACAACTGTCTCAGGAGTTTCGGGGCAACGTCGGACGAGCGGCAAAACGGCATGGCCTCAACGATGCCAGCGCCGTCCTCGTGGACGGCCAGCATCAGTGCCGTGCTTTGCTCGGCGGACTTCGAGTGATCGGGTGTTCCCAGGGCGGGACAGCCCGGCTCGTGGGGCTTGTTTGGAGTGGCTGGAAGCCCTTTCCCAGCCCCAGACACGTGAAGACGGGACGCAGTCTGGCGGTCAACGGCTTCGGCCTTTCGCGGGGCAGCGGCCTTTCGGTGCCCGCAGCACCCCCGATCAGCGGTCGGACAATTGCCGGAGCGAACGGTCGACACGCCGCTAGCCGCCCCGGCCGGCCCAACGATGTCGAACCGGCACACACACGTACCAGGCGGCATGAGCAGTGGCAGTGCAGTCAGCAATAGCACGATCTTTCGCAGCATCCAACGGCCCATCAGACATCGAAGCAAATCGCCCAGCGATCACCGGGCATCAAAATCCTATCGACGGTCTGTCCGATCGACTTGATCCATTCTACATTCGTCGGACCGCCGGGGCCAACCTCGATCGCCTCGTTGAACCGGACCGCGCGGTCGGTCCAGACGCAGGTGAGGTAGACGGCTCCTCGGTCCTCGCAGTTCCCTTTGTTCCACGGAGTCCTACCGAGCAAGCCGCGCCAAGTAACTCCTGTCATTCTGGTGGTGAGAAAGGCAGGAATCGCGACTGTTCCTCATTATCGCCCGCGTTCGATGTGACGCCGGACGCGGGCGACATTCTGGCGACGAGCGCGATTATTTCGAGCCGTTACTGGGCGCCTTCTGATACAACGGCGCCGCGCCTTCGACCTGCGGCGCGGCGTCGGCGTCGCGCACGTTCAGCGTCGCCTCCAGCACCCGATACCGCTGCCTCCCCTCGGGCCGGTACCAGAAGATCGGCCGGTTCGGGGTGTCCTTCTTGACGCCCTTGCCCGCGTAGTGCGCGTCCGCGGCGGCCGGCAAGGTCAGGGCGAACTGGAATCCGCGGCCGATCGTCAGCGACTGTTTCATCAGCCGATCGATGTCCTCCTCCTTCGGGCCGTCCTTCGCCTTGCCCAACGCGGCCGCGACCATGAGCTTCATGACGCTTTGCGTGTCGAGGGAGTCGGGGAACGCGCCGCCCGACAGTTCCGCACAGGTCCGCAGGGACTGGACAAAGTCTTTCTCCTCCGGCTTGGACGCCTCGATATCGAAGGACTTCACCTTATAGTCCTTCGGCACGTCGAGCGCGAACAGGTCGGGTTTCAGGTCGACATTCATCTCGAACTTGGTCATGACGACTTCCGACTTCGGCACGCCGGAATAGACGGTCTCGATGCGGACCGGGTCGCCGCTCTGGGCGTCGCCCCAGAGCGTCACGGTGCCGATGGGCGACTGGAGGCGGAACCCTTGAGCCTTGCGGCCGTCGATCGTCTTCTCGCCGAGCCGCTCGTAGGCCGGGAGTTCGCCCCGCCGCGCCTGGAGCAACTGGCGGAGCCGCTCGAAGTTATTGGCCTGTTCGGACGCTGACCCGTCCTTGGGCATGTGCTTCAGGTTGAAGACCACGGCCTGCTTTTGGTCCGGAATGAGTGTGAGCATCTTCGCCGCTTCGAAGTCGGTGAGGCTGACGATCTTGCCTACTTCCATCCGGTACTTGGCGGGCGCCAGGAACATGGCCTCCGCCGACTGCTTTGCCTGTCCTTCGACGTTGACCTCCATGTGGAACCGCGCGCTCTTGGCCGAGACCACCGCCTCGACGATTTTCTCGAATGCGGCCGCGGTGCCGGAACCGGGCATCAGCAGCCAGGCCAGGGCGGCGACGACGCACGCCGCTACGGCGTAACGGGACATGGGATGCTTCATGACGGCTTTCCCCCAAACGAGGATTCGGATCTGGCGAGGTTGCTGCTGGCGCGACCGCACGGCGCGGTCGAACGCGGCCAGCGCCCGCTCCCGGAGGGCATCGCAGTGTTCCGGCCGCGGGGCGTCGTCGGCCGGCACGGCTCGCAGCCGCCGCTCGAAATCGGCTTCCGGGTCGTGGTTCAGATTCATGGCTGACCCTCCGTCAGGACGTTGGCGTCGGCGCCCGCGCCGAGGCGGGCGCGGAGGCGATCGAGGATGCGACTCAACGCCGTGCGGACTGCCCCCGCCTTCGCCCCGACCACGCCGCCGATCTCGTCGTGCGACAGGTCGGCGAAGTAGCGGAGCGTCAGGATGGTTTGGTCGCGCGGGTCGAGATCGAGCACCGCCCGGTAGACCGCCGGCCAATCGAGGTGCTCGACGGCCGGCAACCCGTGGTCGGGCGCAATGCGTCCGTCGCGCGCCGCGGCGTCCCATAATTCCTGCCGCCGGCGCGTCTGCCGGATGTAGGCGTTTACGGCGTTGCTGGCGATGCGGAAGACCCAGCGGCGGAAGTCAGTCTCGGTCCTTCCCTCGAACGCCGGCAGATGCTCTGCGACATGCAGGAAAGTCTCGGACGCGACGTCCTCCGCGATCTCCCGCACGAATAGTCGCCGGAGGCAATACCGCATGACCCGCGGGTAGTAGCGGTCGTACAGGGCGCCGAAGGCGCCGCGGTCGCGGCGGGCGCTGACGACCAACGGGTCCTCATTCATTGCTGTCTCCGCCGTCTGGTCCGGCCGGCCGGCCCCACCAGAGTCAATGCGCGACTGCCGGCGATGTTACAGCAGGCGGGGCGGAATCTCGGCGGTGGTCATCGGCCCGGCCTGTTGTCGTTGCAGCGCACACGCCCCGGGGCCGGCTTGCAAACGGCAACGTCTTCGCCGGCCGCCCCGCGGCCGTGCTCCCGGCTTTCCGAGGCTTGTTTCCCGCGGACGGTCGGAGCTTGCTCCGAATGGCGTCAGTTCACCGTGACGAAAAGGACTGATTCACCGCGAGACTGCGTCAATATGACACGGCGCTTTGACGGGGCCGTCGGTCAGGAAGGAGAAACGCACGACGATACCAGCGGCGACAAGCTCTTTCTTGGACGTCCATTTTCGCGTGCGGTAAGATGGCCCGGTTGTCCGCCCTTTGTCGGGACTCGCGCGATGACCGGGAAACGCCTCGGCAGTTTGTTCACGAGCGTCGGACTGCTAACCCTGGCCGCCGGGATCGGCCCAACGGCCCGCGCCGGCGAGATCGAATCGCCCGTCAGCTTTCGCCGCGAAGTCGTACCCCTCCTGACCCGGCTCGGCTGCAACGCCGGCGCCTGTCACGGAACGCCTAGCGGCAAGAACGGCTTCCGTCTCAGCCTCCGCGGTTACGACCCCGATTTTGATTACGCCAGCCTCACGCGCGACGCTACCGGCCGACGCTACGACCCGCTCGCGCCCGACGGAAGCCTCATGCTTCTCAAGGCGACCGCGCGAATTCCCCACGAGGGCGGCCGTCGAATGGAAATGCACGACGACGCCTACTCGTTGGTGCGGCGCTGGATCGCGCAAGGCGGAGTTAATGACGTCGGCGCTCCGGTCCTCGGCCGGCTGCAGATTTCTCCCGCGTCGGCGACGTTCGACGAACCTGTCGCCGCCGTCCAATTGCATGTTCTGGCGAGCTTCGCCGACGGTACGACCCGGGACGTGACGCACCTCGCGCGTTTCAGCGTCAACAACGACTCCGTCGCGACCGTGACGCCGGCCGGCCGTGTCGAGAAAGTGAAGCACGGCGAAGTGGCCGTCGCCGCACAGTACATGGACCGCGTCGTCAGCTCGCGGGTGGTCTTCCTGTCCGCCGCGCCGCGGTTCGTCTGGCGCGACCCGCCGGAGAGCAACTCCGTCGACCGGTTCGTCTTCGACAAGCTGCGGCGGATGCGGATCGAACCGTCGGGACTTTGCACCGACGCGGAGTTCATCCGCCGGGTCACACTGGACGTGACTGGCCAATTGCCGACCGCGGACGAAGTCCGCGACTTTCTCGCCGCGGCCGCGCCCGACAAGCGCGATCGCCTGATCGACGAATTGCTCGACCGCCCCGCGTTCGCCGACTGGTGGGCGCTCAAGTGGTCCGACCGCCTCGGCTGCAACCAACAGTTCGTCGGCAAAGTCGGGGCGTACAAATACCACGAATGGATCCGCGAGCAGATGGCCCTGAACGTCGCCGAGGACGAATTCGTACGGCAGATCCTGACGGCCAGCGGCGGCAACTACGGCCACCCGGCGGCGAGCTTCTACCGACGTCTCCGCGACCCGCAGGCGCGGGGGCAGGAGATCGCACAACTCTTCCTCGGCGTTCGCATGCAGTGCGCCCGCTGTCACAACCACCCCGGCGAGAGCATCACGCAGGACGATTATTACGGGCTGGCCGCATTCTTCGCCCGCCTGGGCTACCGCGACGGGCCGTTCTTCGTGCACATGTACGACAAGGAAGAGACGGTGTTCGTCCGGCGGACGGGCGAGGTGCGACATCCACGCACCGGTCGGCCGGTCGCGCCAAAGGTACTCGGGACGGCAACGCCGTCGATTCCCGACGACACCGACCCGCGCGAGGTGTTCGCCGATTGGCTGACCGCGCCGGACAACCCGTATTTCGGCCGGAACGCCGCCAACCGCATCTGGTACCACTTATTCGGCCGCGGCATCGTGGAACCCGTCGACGACTTCCGTGGCAGCAACCCGCCAAGTCACCCGGAACTGCTTGACGCCCTTGCCCGGGACCTGGTCGAACATCGGTTCGACCGCAAGTATCTGATCCGATTGATTCTCCGCTCTCGCGTCTACCAGCTCAGTTCGCGGCCGACGCCGACGAACGCCGACGACGAACAATACTTCTCGCACGCCCGGGTGCGGCCGTTACAAGCCGAACAACTTCTTGACGCGATCGGCTCGGCGACCGGCGTCCGTGAGCGATTCGCCGGCTTCCCAGCGGGTACGCCGGCGACGGCATTGCCGGACGGCGAACTTAGGCACCCGTTCCTGGAAGCGTTCGGCCGCCCCGCCCGCGCGATCGCCTGCGAGTGCGAGCGCGGCAGCGACACCACCATCGGACAGGCGCTGCATCTCGTCGGCAGCACGCTTCTCCAGGAGAAACTGGTCAGCGACGCCGGCCGTGTGGCGAAGCTCATCGCGTCCGGCAAAACCGACGGCGAGGTAATCGACGAACTCTTCCTCGCCACGCTTAGCCGTTTCCCGTCGGCGGACGAAAAGGCGTCACTCGAGCGGCGGTTGCAAGCCGCGCCCGAGCAGCGCCGCCGCGTGGCGGAAGACGTCCTGTGGGCACTCGTAAATCACCGCGAATTCCTGTTTCAAAGGTAGAGCATCCGGGTGAACGACCTTGCCGACCGCACGAACCTGACGCGCGGCATCGGGCCGTGGCAGGCGACGGCCCTGAACGTCACGCTCGTCGTCGGCGCCGGCGTGTTCGTTACCATCCCGATGATGCTCGGCAAACTGCCGGGGCCCTACGCGCTCTGGGGTTGGATCGCCGCCGGCGTCCTCATTTTCTTTGACGGCCTGATCTGGAGCGAACTCGGCGCCGCGATGCCGACGTCGGGCGGAACGTACCACTACCTCCTCGAATGCTACGGCCGTGACCGCTGGGGCCGACTCTTCGCGTTCCTGTTCATCTGGCAATTCCTCCTCAGCGGGCCGCTGGAGCTGGGCTCGGGACTCGTCGCCGTGGCGCAGTTTTCCTCGTCGCTCAGCCCCGCGTTTGAGAAGTTCAATGACGCCTGGACCTGGAAATGGATGGTGTGGAAGCAAGGTGACGACGAGCTCGCCATTCTGTTCGGCCCGTCGCGGGTGCTGTCGTTTCTGCTGGGCCTCGCGATCGTGCTCTTGCTGTTCCGCAACAT
>DATJGQ010000633.1:0-2187 GCA_035494815.1 Gemmataceae bacterium | reverse complement strand
ACGAATGATGAAGTTCGACGACAGAGTTTCTCTACGGTCGCTGCCACGCCCGCCAAGTCCTCGGCGGTTCCGAGCAGGATCGCGTGGTGAAGTACGACGAGCGAGTCGTGGGCCCGCGTTGCGTTCACGAGAACGCCGCTGCGGCGATATCGCGACGGCGCTCGGCCGACATGGGCGGCCCGAAAGCCGGCGTCGAGCGCGACTCCGGCAGCCCGGGTGGCGGCCGTGAACTCCTCTCGGGATCGCCCGACCGCCGCGGCATCGTACCAGAATCCGAGCTTGTAATAGGCGGGCGACCCCTCCGCCGCATTGACCAGCGGCGTCAAGCCCGGCGAGTGCAAAATGGCGGTGACGAGCTGCCTTACCGCCGAGGCGCGACGAGCGTTGCGTTCGTCGAGCCGACCGAGTTGAGGCAGCAGAGCGACGGCTTGTAATTCCGAGAGTGCCGCCCACGCCTGCACGCCGCGCTGCAGCCAAAGCTTGGCACGCTGATGCACGTCGGTGCGACCCGTAAGAATTGCCCCGCCGCGGCCGGCGCTCAGCAGCTTTGACCCGCCGAAGCTCAGGACGCCGACGTCGCCCCACGCCCCGGCCCGACGGCCTTGCACGACCGCGCCGCACGCCTGGGCCGCATCTTCCACCACCGTCAGTCCGTGCGCGGCCGCGATGTCCATGACTTCTCGCATCGGCACGAGGCCGCCGTGCAAATGGGAGGCGATGACCGCCTTCGTCTTCGGGCCGACCGCAGCCGGGATCGTCGTCGGGTCGAGGCAGGCGTTGCCGGCGTGCACGTCCACGAGCACGGGCGTCGCGCCGATCGCGTGGACGGAGAGAAAATTGCTCTCGTAATCGTAAGCGCCGACGATCACTTCGTCGCCGGGGCCGACGCCGACCGCCCGCAGCGCGACTTCGACGGCGAGAGTGCCGCTCGCGCAGGTGACAGCGTGCGCGACGCCATGATACTCGGCGAGGCGCGATTCGAGCCGCTCGACATGGCCGCCGTGGTAGCGGCCCCATGACCCGTCGGCGAACGCGGCGCGCAGCGCTTCCAGGATGTCCGGATCGTCCGGCGGCCAGGTCGGGGACATGCGGCCATCTTACACCTTCCCCCGCCGCGCCGGCGCTTGCATAATAACCTCTCGACTCGCTCGGGAGGGGATCGGCCGGTGTCGGAATCCACGGGGGTCTACGCCTACGTCGTAGTCTTCGTCGCGCTGGTCGCGGCCGCGTTCGGCTTTCCGATCCCCGAAGAGATCCCAATCGTCACCGCCGGCGGGCTCTGTGCCCACGCGGCGAACGTCGACCCGCCGATGCCGCACGACTGGGCGGTCGAATTCTTCGGGCGGCTGGAACCCGAAGCGACCGCGATCGCCGGCGCCCTCGTCGCGGCAGACTATGCGGTCGAAGACAGCAAACCAAAGCCGAAGCGGCACCCGATCTGGTGGATCATGCTGCCGGTCTGCATCGCCGGCGTGGTCATCTGTGACGGACTGCTGTATGGCCTGGGTCGCTGGGGCGGACCGCATTTGTTGGACATCGGCTGGGTGCAGCGGTATGTCGTGGGCCCGAACAAGCGGGCCAAGATCGAGGAGAACTTTCACCGCTACGGGGTGCGAATCCTGTTGGGCGCCCGATTGTTGCCGGGCGTGCGGGCGCCGATCTTCGTCATGGCCGGCGTCATGCGGCTGCCGTGGTACAAGTTCCTGCTGGCGGACGGCGTCTACGCACTGCCGGGCGTGAGTCTGTTCTTCATTTTGTCGTACTGGTTTACGGACCAGTTCATCGCCCTCGTGCACAGGTTCGAGGCCGGCGTCGGCACGCTCAAGCCGTACATCATCATCGGCGGTATTGCCGCGCTCGGTTGTTTCCTGATGTATGAATTCTTGAAGCGGCGGGTCGTGACGGGCGACCCGAAGGAGATCCCGCTGATCGGCGAGAAGGTGATTCACGCGCCGCCGGGCGGCGGCGACCAGGCGCCGAAGGCCCCCCCGGACGCGGGCGGCCCGGCGTCAGTCCATATTCACGTCGATGGCAAGATCGTTTCGCCGCGAGGCGAGCGCAGCGAGGCGAGCGCTTCGAAGTCGCCCCGACGGGGCGTCATCGTGCTCGCCATCCTCGGTGTGCTGGCCGCCGTCGCCGTCGTCGTTTGGCGGTTCCTTCCTCGCGGCAAAACGCAGTGAATCCTGC
>DATJGQ010000632.1:0-3479 GCA_035494815.1 Gemmataceae bacterium | reverse complement strand
AATGTACGAGGCGCGAGCCATGCCAGGGGTTGCACGGCGGCGCGGCGGTCGGGGGTCGAGGTAAGGTCGCGGCTGTGGCCGGAACGATGTCTCGGTCGATCCCCGATCGGCGGGGCCGTGTCTGATTCCTTCGTGTTTTGCGGGCCCGACCGCGACCGGGTGGGACCCGGTCGCTCGTCGCACCCACCAGTTCTTCCCGGGCCCCGGCCGGACCGCCCGTAAGCGATCGTCGGTCACGACCCGGCGTGTTCGTCAGCGCACGACCTCCGGCACCAGCCGGCGGGTCTGTTCGCGCAGATAATTCGTCACGTCCCGGGCCGTCTCCAGCGAGAGCGCTTCCCGCGCCACGCGTGCGGCCTCCTCGGTCGTGACGGAGCGGACCAGCTTTTTCACCTCGGGAATGTTGTGCGGCGTGACACTCAGTTGCCGCAGGCCCATCCCCAGGAGCAGGAGCGCGTAAATGGGCTCACCGCTCATTTCGCCGCACACCGTGACCGAGATTCCCGCCTGCCGGCCGGCGTCCACGACCCGCTGGATCAGCCGGAGCACCGCCGGGTCAGCCGGCGAGTAGAGCGAGGCCACGTGTTCGTTTGTGCGGTCCGCAGCCAACGTATACTGTACAAGATCGTTGGTGCCGATCGAGAAGAAATCGACCTCCCGGGCCAACTGATCGGCCATCAGCGCGGCCGACGGCACCTCGATCATGGTGCCCACCGGGATCGCCGGATTGAAGGGCACACCTTCTTCTTCCAAGTCCTCCTTAACTTCGGCCAAAAGCATCTTGCACTGCCGCAACTCGAGGATGGTGCTCACCATGGGGAACATGATGTGCACCGCCCCCGCCGCACTTGCTCTTAAGATCGCACGCATCTGGGTTTTGAACAACCCCAAGTTGCGCAGACACAAGCGGACGCTGCGGACGCCCAGGAAGGGGTTCCGCTCGCGGTGGGCGGCGACGGTGGCCACGTTGAACTTGTCCGCCCCCAGGTCGAGTGTCCGGATGACCACCGGCTGACCGAGCGGCAGCGTCTTGAGCACCAACATGTAGGCGTCCAGGTGCTCTTGTTCGGTCGGGTCCGTCTTTTTGCCGAGGTAAAGGAACTCGGTGCGATAGAGCCCGACGCCGTCGGCACCGCGCTCGACGCAATGCGCCGCCTCCTGCGGGAACTCGATGTTGCCGAGCAAGACGACTCTGGCCCCGTCCTTGGATTCGGCCGGCAACCCCCGCAACTCGCCCAGGCGCGTCTCGAAGTTTCGGAAGCTGGTGCGGTCGGACTCGTAACTCCGGAGCGTCTCCTCGTCCGGGTTGAGGATCATGACGCCGCGGTTTCCGTCGACGATCACCAGGTCGCCGCCGGACACGTCGGTGACGAACTCGCCCAGGCCGACGACCGCGGGAATTTCCAGCGCCCCGGCCATGATGGCCGTATGGCTGGCGCGGCCACCCGACTCGGTGGCGAACGCGTGCACCATCGTGGGATCGAGGGCGGCAGTCTCGCTCGGCGTCAGGTCGTGAGCGAGCACGATGACCGGCGATTGCAACTGCGTCAGCTGCTCGCGCCGCTGGCCGAGCAGATTGCCGATAATCGCCCGCTCGACGTCGAACAGGTCCGAAACCCGCGTGGGCATCGGCGAGTTGTGGCTGAGATCTTCGAGCGCCTTGACGTAACCGCGCATCACACGGCTGACGGCGTATTCGGCCGTGAACCGCTGGTTGGACATGAGCGACTCGACCTCGCCGATCAGCGTGGGGTCTTCAATCAGAAGGGCGTGCGCCTCGAAGATAGCGGCGTACTGACGGCCGAGGCGGTCGTGAATGGTTTGTTCGTGTCCGCGGGCTTCGGCGGCCGCGGCCTTGAGGGCCCGGTGTAAACGGGCGACCTCGGCCTCGGTTTGATCCGGCTCGACGAACCGCTTCGGGATGCGGTACCACTCGGTGTCGAGCACCAGGGCCGGCCCGATCGCGACCCCGCCCGACACCGGAATACCGCGCTTGATTTCCATTCCGGACGGTCACCTCGTCTGCGGCAGGCCACGCCCGTCGCGGCACCCGTCAGCCTTTCGGCGGCGGACTCGCCCCGTCGTTTTCCTCGAACACCGATTCCAGGATCGCGCCGAGTTCGTTGAGGGCCAGCGGCGCGTCCTCGCCGGACACTTCCAGGATCAGTTGCGCACCCGGCTCCGCGGCGAGCAATAACAGGTCGATCTGGCTCTTGCCGTTGACGCTGCGGTCGTCACGGCTGACGGTAACCGTGCTCTGGTACTGCCGGGCGGCCTTGGCGAACGCGGCCGCCGGTCGCATGTGGAGTCCTTGCGGGTTGGCCACCGTCACGACGCGACGCAGCGCCTCACCGTTCATGACGTCCTGCGGGGTTTGCGACCCGTGCAAATGGCCGGCCGGCGGTCGGCCGGTGGTCGGTTGTATCGGGCCGGTGTACACCTGGGCCACTCCTTCGACGCACGCTCCATCCGGTCTCACATGCCTGACGATTCGGCGAGCAACCGCCAGATCGCGTCCCGGTCGGGCGCGTCGCGGAGGGCACGGACGAACGAGTCGTCCCGCATGCACCGCACCACGTTTTCCAGCGCCCGCAGGTGGTCTCCCGGCCGGTCCTGCGGGGACACCAACAGTACGAACACGTACACCGGCTCGCCGTCGATCGAGTCGAACGTGACGCCGGCCTTGGACACGGCAACCGTCCCGGTCAGCCGTTCGACGCTGGCGTGCTTGGTGTGCGGAATCGCGATACCACGGCCGATACCGGTCGAGCCGAGCTGTTCCCGCTTCATGATCTGCCGGACGATGTCATCGGAGACGGCGGCGTTGATATACCCGGTGGCCCGCAGGCTTTCCACGATCTCCCGGACGACCGCCTCTTTCGTCGTGGCGGTCAGGGCGGGCACGATCGCCTGTTGGACCACAAAGTCTGTCATCGCCATGGTGCACTCCTGGGTCGCCGGCTCAGGCGGGCTCGCCACTGTCACGGGCGGGGGCGCCGGCAGCGTCGCCGACGTGCGGCGTGCGACGGTGGTCCTGGATTTTCTCTTTATACCGGCGGAGCTGGCCCTCCAATTTGTGCAGGGCCAGGTCGACGGCGACCTGCAACTCGCCGTTCGCCTCGCGGGCCACGAAATCGTGCTTATGCTCCGCGGACACCAGGATTTCGACCGCCTTTTGGTCCTCGCGCACGTCTACCGTAATCTCGATCATCGTCAACCGTTCGAAAAAGTGCAGAAGCTTGTCAGCTTTCTCACGGATCACCTGTTGAGCGGCGTCGCTCAGGTGCCCGTGACGAGCGGAGATCTTGATCTGCACAAGTGTTCTCCTTGTAACACGGGTGGCCGGTGACAGCCGGCGCCGTCCGCGCCGCGCCCGGGGGCTGCGTTACCCCCGATGCCGGCTCGGAGGTGCGAATCCACGGGTGTGATTGTAATGCCGGGGGGAAGGATGTGCAAATGGGGCCGACGCGTTCCGCCGC
>DATJGQ010000631.1:0-8793 GCA_035494815.1 Gemmataceae bacterium | reverse complement strand
CTGCGAGGCCGCCGTTGTCGGATGTGAAGATGACAAGTGTCTTCTGATCGAGACCGAGATCCACTAGCTTCTTCACGACACGGCCGACGCTCTCGTCCATGCTCTCGACCATCGCCGCGTAGATCGGGTTGTTCTGCGTCCCGGGCCGGCCGTCGGTCGCGTACTTCGCAATCATCTCCCGTTTGGCCCGCAAAGGGATGTGGACCGCATAGTGGGCGAAGTACAGAAAGAACGGCCGATCGCGATTGGCGTCGATGAACCGCTCGGCCTCGGTCGTCAGCCGATCGGTCAAGTACTCGCCGTCGTTTGCCTGCTCGAGCCCCGGCATGAAACGGCCCTGGGCGTCTTTAAACGGGGCGAAGTAGCTGCGCGGCGAGCCGGTTTGGTCGCCCGCGACGTTGACGTCGAAGCCTTGCTGCTGCGGCCCGAAGCCGGGCCCGCCGAGGTGCCATTTGCCGATGTGACCGGTCGTGTAGCCCGCGGCCTTGAGCGCCTCCGCGAGCGTGACCTCCTCGAGCGGTAGTTGCTGACGAATGACGGGCCGCACGAGCTTTTGATCGGGCCGGTCCGCACGGCCGGGCAGCCAGTCGGTCAGATGCAGTCGCGCGGGATACTTGCCCGTGAGAATCGCGGCGCGCGTCGGCGAGCAGACGGGGCAGGCCGCGTAGGCGTCGCTGAACCTGATTCCGTCCGCGGCCAATTTGTCGAGGTTGGGCGTTCGGTAATATCGGCTGCCGTAGCAGCCCAAGTCGTTACGGCCGAGGTCGTCGATCAGAATGATGATGACGTTCGGCTTGTCGGCGGCCGTCGTGGCCGGGGCCAGGATGAACAAAGCGAGAACCGCGAGGAAATGTCGGGGATGCATGGGCACAGCTTACCGCGAAACTTGCGATCCCGCGCCGGTCCGCCTACAATTCGATACCGATTTCAGTGACCTCCCGAGATCGACCGACATGCCGCGGAAGACCCCGAAGTCCCAGGTCGTGGCGTTCAAGGCCGAAGAGGACCTGGCCGACTTCCTGAACAAGCTGCCGAACAAGTCGGCCTTCATCCGCAAAGCGATCGTCGCCCAGCTGGGAATGACCTGTCCGCTTTGCACCGGATCCGGCGTGGTGCCGAAGGGCGTGCACGACCATTACGCCCCGGTCCTGGCGAAGAACAACGTCCGTAAATGCGACGTCTGCGGCGACAAATTGGCGTTGCCGCGCGACCTCGTTCACCTCGACGACCGGGAGCGGGCGCGGATGGAGCAGTTCTTCCACGGTGGGCCGCTGTATTGCGATGCGTGCTACCTCAAGCAGCCGGCCTGCGACGACTGTGGCATGCACATCGAGCCCGCGTTGTTCTCCGAGCACTACAAAAAGGTGCATGCCAACTAGCAGTGGTTAGTTGATGGTAGTTAGTTGTTAGTAGATCCGCATGCCAACTGACGATCTCGCCGCGCTCCGCCGTCTTGTCGCCGAACCGTTGCCGCACCCCACTCTGACCGCCGCCAGAGCCGACGCGGGCGCCGCGCTGGACTGGGCGCTGCAGCACTTCTACTCCGTTCCGGAGCACAAAGTCTCTGGCACCGCCAGCGCGGCCGAGATGGCGGCGCTGCTCGCGGGGCGGCCGCCGGAAGTCGGACTTGGATTCGGCGACGCGTTCGAGACCTATCGCGAGAGGATCGTTCCGTACGCCTATCGCATCGGCAGCCCGCGGTTTCTCGCGTTCGTCGGCAGCGCACCGACACTCCCGTCGGTGATCGGCGAGATGCTCTGCGCCGCGACGAACCATTTCGCGGGCGTCTGGCGTGAAGGAGCGGGACCGTCACAGGTCGAACGCATCGTCCTGGATTGGTTCAAGGAGTGGCTCGGCTATCCGGCCGAAGCGGCCGGCCTCCTCGCCAGCGGCGGGTCAGAAGCGAACCTGACCGCGCTGGTTGCCGCCCGGCACTCCGTACCCCACGACGACCGCCGGCGGATGGTCCTTTACGTCTCCGATCAGCGGCACGGCTCGGTCGATCGGGCGGCGATGATCGCCGGTTTGCATGAGGACCAGCTGCGGTCGGTCGCGGCCGATGACGAGCTTCGCCTGAGTCCGACCGCGTTGAAAGAAGCCGTCCGCCGCGATCGGGCTGCGGGCCTTCTGCCCTGGGCGGTCGTCGCCAACACCGGCTCCACCCGGACAGGCACCGTCGACCCGCTCGGCGAATTGGCCGACGTGTGTGCCGCCGAGAGTCTGTGGCTGCACGCCGATGCCGCGTACGGCTGGAGTGCCGTTCTGACTGCCGAAGGCAAAGCCGCCCTCGCCGGCATCGAACGGGCCGACTCGATCACGCTCGACCCGCACAAATGGTTCGGCCAGCCGTTCGACGCGGGCTGCCTGCTCGTCAAAGACGGCCGGCACCTGCCGGCGACCTTCAGCCAGCAGCCGGACTACATGTACGACGTCTTCGCCGGCAGTGGTGAGATCAACTTCGCCGACTATGGCATCGCTCTGACGCGTCGCTTTCGGGCGCTCAAGATCTGGTTCTCGGTGCAGGTGCTCGGCGTCGCGTGGTTCCGCCGGCTGATCGTGCATTGCCTGCGACTCGCGGATTACGCCGAGACGATCTTGCGGACGACGCCGCATTTCCGCGTCGTGAATCCGCGGCAACTCAGTTTGGTCTGTTTCCGTCACGAGCCGCCGGCACTCGCTGCCGACGAGGAGGCGCTCGACCGACACAACCACGCCCTGGTCGACGCGCTGGCCGCGACCGGGCGGGCGTTCCTGTCTTCGACGGGTGTGCGCGGGCGGGTGGCGTTGCGGATGTGCTTCGTCAACTGGCGGACAACGGCCGACGACGTCGACGAGATCGTGCGACTGCTGGAAAAACTGGCGAGCGGGGTCGCGTGAGCGCCCCGAGGACTCTCAAGCGCCCTGACGCCTGAGAGTCCTCGGGGCGCTCACGCAACCCCGCTCGCCATTGATAGAGCGGAAGTCGCCGTTACTTGTCCGTGCCCTTGCCCTTGCCCTTGCCGCCCTTGACCTCGACTTTGGTGGCGACGTCCTTACCCTTCTTCTTCTCCGTCGTGATGGTCGCGCCAACGCCCTTCTCGCCGGACTTTTCGACCTGCTTGGCGAGTTGTTCCAGCGTCCGTTCGGCGCCGCCCTTGCCCTTGCCCAGGTCGGCCTTATCGTCGACCATAATTTCGCGTTCCTTGTCGCCGTCCTTGACCGTGAGCACCTTCTTATCGACGTCCACCTTCATGATCCGGCCTTTGATCTCCTCGGCCATGACGACGCCGACGCACATCAGGCCCGCGATCGCAAACACCCCCAGCAGCTTTCTCAGCATAGGTGAAACTCCTTGATTCGTAGCCCACACACTTATGGCGAACACCCCCGGCCCCGTGCCGGTGTGTCGGACCATCATTGGGAAGGCCCCGCCGACGAGACGAGGCGGACGCAACTCTTTGAACCCACCCAGGTGGGGCAAGTTCCGTACCCCAAGTCCTTTTTTACAGGGGGCGCGTCCGGGCCGGCCGTGGCGGCGCGAGTTCGGGCGCCTTCTCATAATCGCGAACGATCGTTCCGCGGCGCAAGACCGTGCCGCCGGGCGGAGGCGGGACTTCACTTAATCCCGTCGGAAGCGCGCTGTCAATTGAAAAGCGGGAAAATCCGCAGGAGTTGTGCGGCTGCCAGCCGCGGCGTCGACTCGACCAGCTGATGAGAGAGTCACACGGGAAGCCGTCATCATCTTCCGCCGACGGATACATTCCGCCGTCCGCCGAATCCGATTCGTCCGCCGAGGCCGCATCGTCTGCTCCGCGGCCAACGCGGCGCGCCCTGTTTTCGTTTCCAGGCGCACCACGCAACCGTACAATCTTCGAAGGCCCCTTTCTCTCTCCTCCCGCCTTTGCTGGCGCAAAGGGAGGGACGCGCTGAAATACGATCGACGACGCTCGGCGCGCGTGCTGACGCCCGTCGCGAATTAGACATCCTTCGCCCGTCAGATTCTCATCGAGGAGGGTCGTTCCATGTTGAGCACCAAATGGTTGGGCGTGACGGCGTTCGGTCTGTTCGCCGTCGCCTGCACGCTGACCTCAGGGCGAGTGCAGGCCCGTCAGGCGGGCGGCAATCTAAAGTTCGAGATGTTTCAGGACAAAGCCAAAGAATACCGCTGGAGGCTGAAGGCGGCCAACGGTGAGATCCTCGGCAGCTCCGGCCAGGGCTACAAAGCCAAGGCCGATTGCAAGAACGGCGTGGAACGGATCAAAAAGGACGCCGAAAAGCTGAAGTTCGAAGTCTACCAGGACAACAAGGGGGAGTACCGCTGGCGGGTGATTGCGACGAACGGCCAGACCATCGGCTCCTCGAGCGAAGGCTATAAGGCCAAGGCCGACTGCGAAAAGGCGGTCGACACGGTCAAGAAAGGCGCCGCCAAGGCGGAGGTCGACGACAAGACATAGGCGGCTTCTTCCGCGCGAAACTCTGCGGAATGCTCAAGGTGGCTAAGGCAGGCGTCGTCGAACCTCAGTAGTTGCAGTTCCTGGCTCGGAGCGCGACCGCGCCCGAGCCCTCGTCCATTCCATACTCGGAGGCGAAGTTATGCGGACGCGAACGATTCTCGCCGCCGCTACCTTGCTCGTCGCCCTGTTCGTCGCGGGGTTGGCCCCCGGCGATGACGACTCGAAGAAAAAAGACACGAAGCCGAAAGAACCGACCGCCGCCCAGTTGAGGATCGCCAAGTCGATGTCGGAGGGGCATTCGTATGACAAGCACGTCGTCGAGGAAAAGCTCTTTCCCGACGTCAAGAGCAAGGACGAGTTCGCGAAGGTGATCGGCAAGGTCCTCGCCAACCCGACGCATCATCGCAAGTTGGAAAACGACCGCGAGGCGTATTACGACAGCAAATCGAACACGATCGTGATCTACAACCCGCACGCGCGGGATAAGGGGACGTGCTTCAAGCCGCGCGCGGGCTTGAGGTACTTTGAGAATCTGAAATGAGGACTCCCATGTCGCACCCCAAGCAGAACCCGCCCACGACACCTCCCGCGTTCACCCACGAAGAGCTTGTGATCCTCAATAACGCACTGAACGAAGTCTGCCACGGCGTGTCGTTCGGCGACGATGAATTCCAAACTCGCATCGGTTATCCGCGCGACAAGGCGCAACACCTCCTCAAGAAAATCGCGAGAGTCCTCGGTCGAAAGGCATAGGCGATGGGCAAGAACTCCGAAAGCGCCGCCGACGACCGGGACGAGTCGGTCGACGCGCCGAGCCGGCGCGAGGCCCTCCGGTCCCGCGGGCGATCACTGCGGAGCGACTGTCCCCGATCCAGTCACGGAAATGTCGTGCTCGGGCAGGCGTCCCGCGATCCGCTCGGCCTGCTCGAACAGTCCAACGCCGGACGCGTCGAGCATCTTCTGCCGGTCCGCTACAGCCGGATGCTCGAATCGCCCTTCGCGTTCTTCCGCGGCACGGCAGTGCTGCAGGCCTACGACCTCAAGGGCACGCCGTCGGCGGGCGTGATCGTGCAGTGTTGCGGCGATTGCCACGTGATGAATTTCGGCGGCTTCGCCTCGCCGGAACGCAGCCTGGTTTTCGACATCACCGATTTCGACGAAACCTTTCCCGCCCCGTTCGAGTGGGACGTCAAGCGGTTGGCCGTCAGCTTCGTGCTGGCGGCCCGCTGGCTGGGGTTCGACGACCCTTCGGCCTGGCACATTGTGGAATGCGTCGTCGGGGCGTACCGGGCGTTCATGGGCCAATTCGCACAGATGAAGGCGCTGGAAGTTTGGTACGCGCAGATTACCGAAGAGGACGTGGTCCGGCATTTCGCCGACGACCCGAAGGCGCTGAGGTATCTGCGACAGCGGGTCGAGAAGGCGATGAAGAGCACGTCCGAAGTGGTCTTCCACAAGCTCACGCACGTGGTCAACGGCCGGCCGCGGATCGTCGACCAACAGCCGCTCTTGTATCACGTCGATCCGTCGGTGGTCGACCTGGAGCGCGACGCCGTGCCGTTCTTCGAGGGCTATCGCAAAAACCTTCCGCCGGCCCACCAAAATCTGCTGGATCGGTTCGAGCTGGTCGACCTCGCATTCAAGGTGGTCGGCGTCGGGTCGGTCGGGACACATTGCTTCGTCACCTTGTGGATGGCGGACAACGATGACCCGTTGTTCCTGCAGGTGAAGGAAGCCCGGCCGTCGGTATTGGAGGGGCTGGCCGGTCCGGCGTCGTGGCAGAACAACGGCGAGCGGGTGGTGACGGGCCAGCGTCTCATGCAATCCGCCAGCGACATCTTCCTCGGCTGGTCGGAAAGCAGGCAGGGAGAATACGCTTACGTCCGGCAGTTGCGCGACCACAAGGTCGCACAAGAGTTGACGGGGATGTCGCGGGGGCTTTTAGCCAGCACCGGCGAATTGTGCGGTCGGGCGCTGGCGCGGGCCCACGCCAAGTCCGGCCGGGCGGCCGCGATCGACGGGTATCTCGGCTCCGGCACCAACTTCGACACGGCGATCGCCGCCTACGCGCTGGCTTACGTCGATCAAGTGGAAGAGGATTATGCGGAATTCCAAGCGGCCGTGAATGCCGGCCGCTTCCCCGTAGAGAGCATGCCGTCCGGTCTCGAAGCGGCGATCCGGTGAGCTGCCATCAAGTATCGTCGGTTCAGAAATCGTACGCCCCGCGGATGCCAAAACCGTTGATCCACCCGGGAGTGACTCCTGGCTGGTCACGGTGCTCAGCGATGTAGTTGAATTGCACTTTCATATTCGGGTTGAAGAACCAATTGACACCGGCGGTCCAGTCATAGATTTGGCCGCCCTGCACAGCCTTGTCGTTCAGGTCGAGGTAACTGAACCGCGCGCCGACTTGCCAGGCGCCGCAACCCGTGCAACCGCAGCCTTTCTTCCAGGCGAGATTGCTCCGCGGCACCACGCGGCCGAAGACGCCCTCCTTCTTCTCGTACTCCTGGTGCTCGCCGGTGAGGAAGTACAGGAGCTCGATATAACCGCCGTGGTAGAACACGGTCCCTTGTGGGATGCCGCCGACCACGGCCCGCGTCAGATACTGCCCGGTCCATTCGGCCTGGAGGGTCCACGAGTTGTACACGGCGGCGAATTCGGGCGAGAGCGTGTATTGTCGGCCGCCGGGGATTTCGCCCGTGTCCACGAGGACCGGGTTTGCGTACCCCGGGCCGTTCCGCAGGATGGGCCGATCGCGCAGTCGGAGTTGGTTCTGCACCAATTCCCCGTCGAGCGTCCCAAAGCCGACATGGATGAGTTGCCGGCCGTCGTCCTCGTATAGCGGGAGCAGCGTGGCGCGTCCGCCGTACTCGGCTTTGTTCAGGGTCACCCCGAAGACGTTGATCGACGGCCCGTAAATGCCGTATTGCCAGGTTCCACGTTCCGACTCGAGCCAGTTGCGGGCGCTGATGCCGAGGGCGAAGCCGCCGTCGAAGGGCCCCCAGAACGCGTCCATGTTGTCGGGCCGTTCCATGAACGGTAATTGCGCCTGGTTGGTGTTGTTGCTCATGCCGATCGGTTTGACCTGGTTGCCGAAGCGGACGTTGCCGAGATACGGCACGTCGCGCACTTGCATCCACACGTTGCACGGGTTCGGGGCGCCGGTGATGTTGCCGAACGAGGGCGGTTGCTGCCCGTCGTTTTCGTTGTTCGCGTTCGCGAAGTCGTACTCGACCGCGTAGTCGAACAATTCAAAGATGTCGCCCTCCATCCGCATTCGCACCCGCCGCAAGAAGATCGCCGAGGAATTCTCCACCCCGTTCGTGTTGCCGTTCGGCAAGGCGAAAACGGAATGGGGGCCGATCAGCCACGTCGAATCGATCTGGGCGTTGCCGCCGACGTGGACGCGGAATTGCTTATTCGGCGCTTCGAACCACAGGCCGTTGGCCCAACTCACTGCGAGCGGGAATCGATTCGTGTCAGAAGTCGGCGGCAGGTAGAGCAGTTCCTTGCCCTGTTCCTGGGGGGGCTTCTCGCCTTCCGGGGAGAGTTTAGCTCCCTCGGCGGGTTTGATATCGGGCAAGGTCTCCGGAGGCACCGGTGCCGAAGCGGCGGCGGGAGGCGCTGCCGTCGGCGCCTCCGGAGTCCCAGCGGGAGCAAGTGTTTGGGCGGTGCCGACGCCGACGGCCATGACGGCCGCGACGGCGACTGAGAGCCAATGAGACTTCATAACTCCCCGCGCCTCCACAACGATCCCGTGGCCACTGCGCGAATCCGGTGATCCTCGGCCCGAAGCGGAAAGGTGTTGCGGTTGTTCCGGTTCCCCCGAGTTGAATCGGCGTTTTCGCGGCGGATTCTCTAAGGAAAGCGTTTCGGCGGCGAACGGCGCGATCGCGAACTTTACTTTTTTTCCCTCTTTCCTCTTGACTGTACTTCCCGGCGTTGTCACCCTAATCAGGGCCGGACTTCCCATTTCCTCAGGCTCATGGAGGGGCCAAGCATGCAGTACCACACCGAGTCGAAACCGCAGGGCTGGCGCGCCGTGGCCGTCTTCAACGACGGGCGGGCGGACGGCCTGCTCTACCTGGGCCGCTCGTCCACGCAGGTGCGGGCCGGGTATCTCGAAGCGTTCCTCGAACTGCTCGACGACGAGGAGCGCGAACACGTCGAAAGCATCGACATGCAGCGCTGGCACGGCGCCCCCGACGCCGGCCGCTGGCAGCACCAGACCAATCTGAAGGTGCCTGTGCCCGTCGCGCGGCTGGCGCGGAGTGCGTGAAAAGCCAGGAATCAGGAACCAGGAGTCAGGGGTCAGCGGTCAGCAGTCGGGGGCTTTTGCTTCTGACTTCTGACGCCT
>DATJGQ010000630.1:0-3268 GCA_035494815.1 Gemmataceae bacterium | reverse complement strand
AATCCCTTGTCCACGCCCGTCGAGATGACCGACTCGACGACGCTGTTCGCGTGGAATTCGACGTTCCCCTCGCCGCGGCACGCGAGCGAGTTGGCCTGCACGGCGAGGCGGTCGCGCTCGCGCAGCGGGTCGTTCGAATGTCGCGGTAACGGCTGCGACCGCGGGCCCCGCACCAGCCAGATGATCCACATCTCCGGATGAGCGGACGCCAACTCGGCGAGGCGGCAGATGGTCGTGGCGGCCGAATAGCCGGCGCCAACGACGAGCACCGTCTTACCGGCGTACTTGCCGCGGTCCTTGCCGAGGATGTCGTCCAAGCCGTAGGTAATCTGCGGTCGCGCGGAGATCTCGCCGACCGCGGCCAGGCCGCCGTCGCCGAGCCAACGCGGCGTCGCATACGTGCCGGTGCAGTCGAGGACGACGTCGGCCTCCTCGTACCGCTCGCCCTTGGCGTCACGGACCAGCATGCGGAACGGCCGTTCGGCCCGCTTGGCGGCGTCGGTCTTGAACAGTCCGGCTTTCCCGACGGCGATGACGTGCGTTTCGAGTTTGATGCTCTCGATCAGAGCCGCCGTCATCGCCAGCGGCTCGAGATACATGGCGGCGTAGTCGTGGCCGGTGAGGCAGTCTGTCTCGGTGGGAAACTCGTATTGAGGATTCTCGGCCTTAAGGGCCGCCCGGCCGAGCGGCGTGGCGTTCATCCCGAACGGACTGAAGAGTTTAACGTGCCCCCACCGCTGGACGTGTTCGGCGACACGCCCGCGCTCGTAAACCGTCACCCGATAGCCGAGCTTGCGGCCGTAAAGCGCGGCCTCCAGCCCGACCGGGCCGGCGCCGAGGATCGCGATGCGCGTGGCGTCGGGTCTGCCGGGCATGCGTCGCCTCCGTGGCGGATGTCTGCCGCGGAGGACATCTTAACGAGGAAATGACGAATGACGAAATCCCAATGACGAAGGAATGACGAATGACGAATTCCGAATGACGAAGCCGCGCGTCCCGCGCAGCGGCCGCTCGTTATTCGGATTTCGTCATTCCTTCGTCATTCGTCATTCGGATTTCGTCATTCGTCCAGGCGCCGCCGACGGCTGACGGCAGCGACGGGACGACGTTGCCCGTGCGGCCGTTCGGCGACGGGACACTCTTGGAGTAATACGTCACCGCGACGGTCAGCACGAGGCCGAGGCCGACCACCATTCCCAATTTGATGTCTGTCGTCATGCCGGGAACCCTCCCCCGGGAAGTGACTGTCATTGACAATTGTGCGCGCGGACATCGGCCACGCACGCGGCCGCGATCGACTTGAGACGATTCCCACAATTCTGGCACGGCGCCTCCCGCGCGGCCGCCCGTCCCGGCACACATGGCAGACTCGGCAGGAACGGACAGGGCGGTCAAAGCCGGTTATAATGGGCTGCCACCCTCGGGGGATGAACGGTGCGACGGGCGATGCGAGCCTGGGCCCTGTGGATCATCATTTCTCTCACGGTCGCTCCGTTCGCATTGCTCGCCACGGCGGCAATGGTCGGCACGGTGGGCTTCGTCGGCATTGTGCTCATCCGACAAAATGGCATCTTGGGTCTGGTCCTGTCCGGCGGCGCTCTAATGGCGAGCTACGCCGTCGCCATAGCGGTGCACGAGCTGGGCCATGTTCTCGGCGGCGGCGGCGTTGGTTGGACGGCGCGATTTGTCCGCGTCGGTCCGGTTTGTTGGACCCGCCTTGGTAAAAGCTGGCGAATCGGCTGGACGCCGCGGTCCAGTTGGCTGACCGGCAAAGTCGAAACCGTTCTCGGACCGCCGGACGCGTGGCGACTGGTCGTGTTGCTGATGGCCGGGCCGGTCGCCAACTTTATTCTTGCCGCAATCGCCGCCGGGTTTGTCGTCATTCCGATTCCGTTTCTGCTCCGATGTGTCGCCGGGTTGTTTACAGTCATTTCATTTTGCCTCGGGACCTGGAGCCTGGTGCCGCTCCGTGAGCGGGGTGAGGCCAGCGACGGCCTCAATTTGTGGCGGCTATGGGCGCACGGTGCGTTGCCCGTGACGCTGAAGCGAGTCGTTTTGAAGCCGGTGACCGCAGGTCGGGGTTAGTTAAGTCGCTCTAGGAAGCCGGCCGGGGCAGCGGGTATAACGGGCGGACGGGTCGCTGTTCGCGCCCCGGCCGAATCGGGAGGACGCACGGATGCGCCTTTGCCTCTTCGAAGATCGCGGCGCGCGCGACCTGGAACCGCTCACACAGACCCGGCCCGCCTTCGATCTGATCTGCGGTTCATCCACGCTCGCCGAGCAGCTGACGGCCCACCTTCCCGCCGCGGAGTTGGGCTTGCTCGTCCGCCCGGAGTTGGCCGATCTGGTCCGCCGCGAGCGACCCGGCGTTCCGGTCAACGACGCGGACTGGCTGCGGGCCGGCCCCTTGTTGCTCGTCAACGGTCGGTGGCTCTCGCCCCACAAGAATTCGCAATCGTTCGTCGCAATCAACGGGCCGTGCGTCGGCCGGTGCGGCGACGAGATCGCGTTCGCATTCGTCGAACCGCAACACCTCCCGGACGACTTACCGGACTGCCTCGACGACGGCCTGGACCACCTGCTGGCGTCGCTGCCGATGGTCGAGGCCGGCGGCGTCGTGATCCGGCGGCCATGGGAACTCGTCGAGCGCAACGCCGAACAGTTGCGGAAGCAATTCGGCGATCGGGTGCCGCCGCGGCTCGGCATGTGGTCTCGGCTCGGTTGGCGGCCGGAAGGGACGATCGTCCTCGGTTCGGCCGAGCAGTTGTTGATTGACCCGGCCGCGCGGATCGAGCCGCAGGTCCTGTTCGATACGACGCAAGGGCCCGTGACGATCGCCGCCGGCGCGGTCGTGCAGGCGTTCAGCCGCATCGAAGGCCCGTGTCACATCGGCGCCGGCACGCATGTCTACGGCGGTGCCCGGTTGCGCGGCGGCGTCACGCTCGGCCCGCAATGCCGCGTCGGCGGCGAGGTCGAGTGCAGTATCGTTCACGGCGACACGAACAAGTACCACGACGGATTCCTGGGCCACAGTTACCTCGGCGCCTGGGTCAACATCGGCTCCGGCGCGCAGATCAGCGACTTGCGGCATGATTACGGCGAAGTGTGCGTGCCGGTGCGCGGCGACGCGGTCCGCAGCGGCCGGGCGAAGGTCGGCTGCTTCCTCGGCGACCACGTGAAAGTCGGCAGCGGTTGCCTGCTCAACACGGGCACCGTAGCGGGCGCGTTCGCCCAGTTTCTGCCGGCCGGGCGGCTCCTGCCCAAGGAA
>DATJGQ010000629.1:0-4700 GCA_035494815.1 Gemmataceae bacterium | reverse complement strand
GCGTATCCCGACCCGGCGCCCGCGATCATTGAGGTCGTCGCACAGTACCCCGGCGCGTCGGCCGAGGAGGTCGAACGGCTCGTCACCATTCCGCTGGAAGTCGCACTCGCCGGAATGCCGGGGTTGGACTCGACGCGGTCGAAATCGCTCTTCGGCCTGGCGCACTTGCGGAACCAGTTCGACTATTCGCGGCCGTATGAGGCGGCGAAACAGGACGTGATCAATCGGCTGGCCCTCGCAACGTTGCCGGCCGGCGTCGTGCCGCAGATTTCGCCGGCGACGCCGATCGGCGAAATCCTCCGCTACACGCTGTCGTCGCCGAAAGACCCGCTCGGCCGGCCCTATTACACGCTCGCGGACTTGAAGGCGCTGCAGGATTACACGCTCCAACGGGCGTTGTTGCGGGTGCCGCGGATCGCGGGTGTTACCTGTTCCGGCGGGGCGGTCAAGCGTTACGAAGTTCACCCCGACCCCGACCGCCTGCACCGCTACGGAATTTCGCTCGCGCAATTGCAGAACGCGATCGGCAACGCCAACGGCAACGGCTCGGGCGACAACCTCATTCAGGGACAAACGAACCTCGTCGTCCGCGCGATCGGCCTGTATGGCAACGGCCAGGACCCGGTGCAACAGGTGCTCGGCATGAAAGACGCGGCCGAGGCGTCGGCACATCTCCGGGCCGAGGAGGCAAAGCGGATCCGCGAAATCCGACAGACGGTCGTCGCCAGCGTCAATAACGTCCCGATCCGCGTCGACGACCTGGTGGACGGCGGCCCCGTGCTGAACGAGGACGGCTCCCCGCACCGGCCCGATCGCGAGATGGTCCGCCGCGGCGTGGTCGTCGGTTTCCAGACACGCCAAGGAAAAGTGAGCCTCAGCCGGCCGAAGGAAGGTGAGAACGGACAGACGGTCTGGGAGGACGAGGACGAAAAAGTCCAGGCGATCGTCCTGTTGCGAAAAGGCCAGGAGTCGTTGCCGGCCTTGCGCGACGTGCAGGCGAAAATCGACGAGCTCAATCAACCCGGCCATCTGCTTCCGGACGTGAAGATCGAGCCGTACTACAACCGCACCGACTTGATCAACCTGACGACCGAGACGGTCCACGAGAACCTGCTGGTCGGGATGGCGTTGGTGACGACGATCCTGTTGATGTTCCTCTCGAACGTTCGCGTCGCGCTCATCGTCGCAATCAACATTCCGCTGGCTTTGTTATTCGCCTTCGGCGTGCTGTTCCTCCGCGGCAAGTCGGCAAACCTGCTGTCGATCGGGGCGGTGGATTTCGGGATCATCGTTGATTCCACGGTAATCCTGGTCGAAAGCATCTATCGACATCTGACCGCCGGCACTTCTGTAGCTGGCGTCTGTGAGGCCGGTTCGTCGTGTCCCGAAGGGACACGCGTGCCGGCCTCACAGAGGCCAGCTACAGAAAACATCGAGACACGCGTCGCGCGGGCTGCCGGCGAGGTCGAGCGAAGCCTGTTCTTCTCGACGATCATCATGGTTTGCGCTCTTCTGCCACTCTTCACGATGAAGGGGCCGGAGGGACAGATTTTCGGGCCGATGGCCGATACCTACGCATTCGCACTCGCCGGCGCGCTCTTGTTAGCCCTGACCGTCTCGCCGGTGCTTTGCTGCCTGTTCCTGCGACGGCTCAAGCCGGTCCGCGATAACTTTCTGGTCCGCTTCCTCCGTTGGGCGTACCTCGGCCAGCTCACGCTTCTGCTGAAACTCCGGTGGCTCGCCTTGGTTGGCTTTGTTGGAGTCCTCGGCGTGACCGGCGTGGTCGCGGCGAACATGGGACGCGAGTTCATGCCCGAATTGGAGGAGGGCAACCTCTACATCCGCGGCACCTTCCCGATCAACATCTCCTTCGACGAGGTCGGCGCCCGCAGCCGCGAGGTCCGCCGGCTGCTCCGCAACTACCCGGAGGTCACGGCGATCGTACCGCAGGTCGGCCGCCCCGACGACGGGACCGACCCGACCGGCTATTACAACGTCGAGATTTTTGTCCCGCTCAAGCCGCCGAAGGACTGGCCGGTCGTCGCCGAACTCGGTCGGCCGCGGACGAAGGAGGAGCTGCTCAAGGCGATGAACGACGACCTGGACCGGCATTTTCCCGGCGTCGATTGGGACTTCTCGCAGATCATCCGCGACAACGTGATGGAAGCGCTCTCCGGCGTCAAAGGCGAGAACTCGATCAAGGTCTTCGGCCCGGACCTCGATAAGCTCGAGGAACTCGCCGAAAAGATCAAAGAGAAGCTGGCGGCCGTCAAGGGCGTGGACAACGCGGGCGTCTTCCGCATCCAGGGGCAGTCGAACCTCGAGTTCCCGGTCGACCGCCGCAAGTGCGCCCGCTGGAACGTGCAGGTCGCCGACGTCGAGAACGTCATCGCGGCGGCCGTCGGCGGCAAGCCGGTCACCCAGATGACCGAGGGCGGCAAGACGTTCGACGTTACCGTCCGCTATCCCGAGCCGCTGCGGAACAATGAGCAGGCGATCTTGAACATCCCGGTCGAGGTGACCGGCAACCAGGTCGCCGGCGCGGTCGCGGGTGTCAGCGATCCGGGTCGACTGTCGCCGACCGGCACGATGTTCACGCTGCCGTCGCTGACCGGCCGAGCGGACAACTCGCCTTCGCTGCCCGGGGGCACCGTGCCGCGCCGCCGGCTGGGCGATCTGGTCACGCCGCTCGACGGCAAGGGCCGCCCGGACGAGAACGGCTCCTTCCTCAAGCCGGGGGCCTCGACGATCTACCGCGAGCAGGGCCAGCGGCTGATCGCCATCAAGTTCGCCGTCCGCGGCCGCGACCTGGCGAGCACCGTTGCCGACGCGAAGAAGCAGGTCGAGCCGCTCTTGCAGCTCCCCTACCGGGCCGAGTGGAGCGGCGAGTTCCAGGAGATGGAGGAGGCGGAGGAGCGGCTCGCGAAAGTGTTCGCGGTGTCGCTGGTGTTGATCGTGATCCTGTTGTACATGGCGTTCCGGTCGGTGCTGGACGCGGCGGTGGTGTTCGCCAATGTGCTGGCAATGGCGGTCGGCGGTGTGTGGGCGCTCAAGATCGTCGGGCTGAACTTTAACATCTCCGCGGCGGTCGGGTTCATCTCGATCCTCGGCGTGGCGGTGATGAACGGTTTGTTGTTCGTGTCCGCGTTCAACCGGCTGCGGGCGAAGGGCGTCGAATTGGGCGAGGCGCTGCTCCAGGGGACCGGCCAGTTGGTGCGGCCGGTGACGATGACGGCGCTGGCGGCGATCCTCGGATTGTTGCCGGCGGCGCTCTCGACGAAGATCGGCTCGCAATCGCAGCGGCCGTTGGCGATCGTCGTCGTCGGCGGGATGCTGTTTACATTGGTGCTGATGAATCTGGTGCCGGTGCTCTACAGCTTTTACGGCCAACGGACACCGCCGGCGGGGGCGGGGGACATGGGGCATTGAGTTCTCTTCGCCCCAACGGGGCGGCCGACTCTGACGGTCGCCCCGTTGGGGCTTCATGATTTCTGTCGAGGTTTCCAGAGGTTCCGCTGCGCTGCACCCCAGGCTATTGACGTCCGCCCCGTTGGGGCGAAGAGGAAGCATCCGAGTTCTTGCCGAATGGGTTTGTATTCGGCCCCTAGAAAAATCCAAAACTGCCAGGCCATCCGGCGGGCACTATACTGGTGGGCGACTTCGCCCGTCGGAGTCTCGCCGATGGCCCGCGGCCCGTTCGCGCCGTTCCTCCGCTCGCTCGATGCCGTTCGGCGCTCGGCCGACACGGACGGGCAACTCCTCCGCCGTTTCATCGCCGACCACGATGAGTCCGCGTTCGCGGAATTGGTCCGCCGGCACGGCTCACTGGTCTGGGGAGTGTGCCGTCAGACGCTCGGCCATGATCAAGATGCTGAGGACGCCTTTCAGGCGTCGTTCCTTTTGCTGGCGCGGCGGGCCCGAACCGTACGCAACGGCGAGGCCGTCGCGAGCTGGCTGCATGGGACCGCGTGGCGCGTCGCGGCGAAGATGCGCCGCGCCGCCGCGGGACGGACCGTTCGCGAACGTCGTGTCAGTCCGCGTCCGACCGGCGATGTCGCCGCGGACGTGGCCCTGCGAGAACTGCAAGCGATCCTCCACGAGGAAGTCGCCCGGCTGCCGGCGAAGTGTCGGGAACCGTTCGTGCTCTGTGTGCTCGAAGGCCGCGGCCGGGCGGAGGTCGCCCGCGAACTCGGGTGGAACGAGGGGACGCTGTCCACGCGGCTGGCCGACGCCCGCAAGCGGCTGCGGGCGCGATTGGCCCGCCGCGGAGTAGATGTCGCCGCGGCTTTGTGCGCGGTTGAGTTGGCCCGTCAGCCGGCACCGGCCGCGCTGCTGGTGTCAACCTACGCAGCAGCCACCGGTGGTACAATCTCGTCAGCAGTAGCCGTCCTCACCAGAGGATTGATCGCTTCCATGTTCACAACCAAAGTCTACATGGCGACCGCCTTCGCTTTGCTGGCAATCTCTCTGGCAATCGGCACAGCGGGCCTACGTGGCCTTGGCCGGACGGAGGCAGTTGAACCAGCCGCCCAGGAAAAAAAGGCGGCCGCGCCGCCGGACGTTCCGGTGGCTCCCCAAGCCGCCACGAAACCGGGCTGTGCCGTCACCGTATCGGGAATGGCGACCGATTCGGACGGCAGGCCAGTCGCAGGGGCAAATGTGTACTTGACCGTCTCCAACCGCATCCTGGAAAAGCCGCT
>DATJGQ010000628.1:0-3069 GCA_035494815.1 Gemmataceae bacterium | reverse complement strand
TGGTTGAGGGGCTCGAGCTGGAGGGGCGGCGGTTACTCTGATCGTTTCGCCGCCCGCGAGTCTTCGACCGGGGCGTTAGCGCCCCGCTCGAAGACTCGCGGGGGGGCGAAACGGGCAATTGCCATCCCCTAGCCGGCCGCGCCCGGCGAATATATCCCAATAGCAGACACACCGTCGGGGAATCACCGTATGAGCGCCTTGGAACTACGGCCCGGGTTGGCAGACGTGCCATGCGCCGAGTCGGCCGTGAGCTTTATCGACGGCAAACGCGCCCGCCTCGAATACCGCGGGATCGCCGTCGAAACCCTTGCCCGTGAAAGCTGTTTCGAGGAGACCGCCTGGCTGCTGCTAAAGGGAAGTTTGCCCACGCAACGTCAGCTCGCCGACTTCGACGACCAACTCCGCCAGCGCCGCAAAGTCCCTTACAAGATCAACGATCTGATCAAGTGCCTGCCGGAAACCGGGCACCCGATGGACGCGCTTCAGGCGAGCGTCGCGGCGCTCGGCATGTTTTACACGCTCAAGGACGTCTCGAAGGCCGAAAAAAACTGGGACGCGGCGCTGCGGCTGATCGCCTCGCTGCCGACGCTCGTCGCCGCGTATCACCGGCTGCGGCAGCACGAGGAGGCGCTCGCGCCGCGCGACGACCTCGACCACGCGGGCAACTTCTATTACATGCTCTTCGGCCGTGACCCGTCGCCGGCCGTCCGCAAGGTGCTCGACGCGTGCCTGATCCTGCACGCCGAGCACACGATGAACGCCTCGACCTTCTCCGCACGCGTCACCGGTTCGGCGCTTGCGGGCCCGTATGCCGTGATCTGTTCGGCCATCGGCACGCTCTCCGGCCCGCTGCACGGCGGCGCCAACGAGGAAGTGCTGGCGATGCTCGACGAGATCGGCACGAAGGAGAAGGTCAAGCCGTGGCTCGACGCCAAGCGGCAGGCCGACCCGCACTTCAAGGTCATGGGCATGGGCCATCGCGTCTACAAGGTCAAGGACCCGCGGGCGACCGTGCTGCAGGAGTTGGCCGAGAACGTTTTCGCCGAGACGAGCCGGCCGCCGATGTACGAGATGGCCCTCGAACTGGAGCGGATCGCCGCGGGCATCCTCGGGCCGAAGGGGATTTACCCGAACGTCGATTTCTTCTCAGGGATCGTCTACCAGTCGCTCGGCATTCCGCGCGACCTGTTCACGCCGGTGTTCGCCGTGGCCCGGGTCGCCGGTTGGCTGGCGCACTGGCTCGAACAACTCCAGAACAACCGCATCTTCCGGCCGGAGCAGATTTACGTCGGCAAGACGGACGTGCCGTACGTTCCGCTGGAACAGCGGGTGTGAGGCCCGGTAGTTCTCACCCTGACCCCTGTGCGGTCGTAGCGCGTGAAGCCGCAGTATTACATCAAAGAAGGGGTGAGGCGGGCGGTCGCCGCCCTCGCCGCCGGGCGATGCGACATTGCCGCGAAGATCATACTTACAGGGCAACAAGTCGATCTCCTGACGCGCCTCGACCTGGACCAATTGCACTCGCCAAAAACTTACATCTTGCGAGACTCCCGCTACATCAGGGACACTGAATATCGGACGGTGGTGTTAAGGACCGAGCCACCGCCGATTGCTGTCGAACCGCTCGGATCACCCCGGGCAAACCGGTTCGATCCCATTACGGCAGGTGGCGATCCAGTAGGGCATTCACATGACCGATACGGAACAGTCCCTGCTCGCGCGAAGACTTCGCTACATCATGCACTGCGGTTTCGTCGAGATTCGCAATTTGGCCGGCGTGGAAGGCACCAGCCAACAGATTCATGACCTCGCCGACGCGATGGAAATACTTTCGCGATATCTCGAAGAAGCGACAAACGAGGATGTTGAGATCGTCCGATTCGTACTACGAGACTATCAAACCAGATATCCGCAGAGCCGCGAATTCCTGAAGTACTTGGACTGGCACGACGTCCCCGACCGCTACTAATTTGCTGGGCCATCCCGCGCATGCTCGACACCGCCTACATCCGCGCCAACCTCGAAGCGGTCAAAGCCAACTGCCGTAACCGCAAGGTCACCGCCGACCCCGAACAGGTCGTGCGGCTGGACGACGAGCGGAAGCGTTTGGTGCATGAATCGCAACTGCTGCAGCAGCGGGCGAACGAACTGTCCAAAGGGATTCCGAAGGAGAAGGACGCGGAGAAGAAGCAGGAACTGATCGCCGAGGGCAAGCGGCTGCGCGAGCAGGTCGGCGCGGCGGAGAAGCAGGTCAAGCAGATCGAGGCCGACCTGAACGCGGTGCTGCTGACGATTCCGAACATGTCGCACCCGGACGCGCCCGTCGGCACGACGCCGGCCGACAACAAGGTGCTGCGTCATGTCGGCGAAATGCCGAGGTTCGACTTCAAACCGAAGGATCACATCGCGCTGGTCGAGGCGCTCGACCTTGCGGACTTCGAAGCGGGGGCGTCGGTCGCGGGGCAGAAGTTCTACTTCCTCAAGAACGAGGCGGTGCTGCTGGAACTGGCGCTCGTGCAGTACGCGTTTCAGACGCTCTTGAAGGAAGGCTACACCCCGATCATCACGCCCGACGTGGCGCGGGCGGAAATCCTGGAGGGGATCGGCTTCATCCCGCGCGACCCGAACCCGGAGACGCGACAGGTCTATACGATCGCCGATACGGACCTGTGCCTGATCGCGACGGCCGAAATCACACTGGGCGGCATGCACCGCGACAAGATCTTCGACGAACTCGACCTGCCGAAAAAGTATGTCGGCCTGTCGCACTGCTTCCGCACGGAGGCGGGGGCGCCTGGCCGCGAGACGCGCGGCCTGTTTCGCGTGCACCAGTTCACGAAGGTCGAGATGTTCGCCTTTTGTACGCCGGACCAAAGTGAGACAATTCACCTGGAGTTGTTACGGATCGAGGAGGAGATTTTCCGCGGACTCGGGTTGCCGTATCAGGTGATCGACACCTGCACCGGCGACCTCGGGGGGCCGGCGTATCGGAAGTACGACCTGGAGGCGTGGATGCCGGGCCGCGGCGAAAAGGGTGAGTACGGTGAAGTCACGAGCACGTCCAACTGC
>DATJGQ010000627.1:0-2184 GCA_035494815.1 Gemmataceae bacterium | reverse complement strand
GGCCAGTTCACCGGCAACGTCAGCTACGAGGAAACGGCGGATTACCTGATCTGGCTGCATCAGGCGGAAAAACTCGGCGTTCAGCTGAATCACGAGGCCGTCGATGCGACGATCGCCCGGGACACATTCGGCGAGCTGACGGGCAATGACGCGAGAGAGATTGACCGATTCCTCCGCGAACGATTCGGTCGGGACGGCTTCTACTCCGTCGAGACGCTCTACCAGGTGCTCGGCGACGAACTGCGCGTGCGCACCGCTAAGGCGTCACTCACCGGCGAATCGGCCAAGGTACGTTCCGCCATCCCCGGCGGGATCCTGACACCGGAGGAGAGCTGGGAGCTGTTCAAGGACGCCCGCATGACAGTTCTGACGGGCCTGATCGACGTGCCGGTCAAGCCGTTCCTCAGCCAGGTCACGGCGACGCCGACGGACGACGAGCTGAAGAAGCTCTACGAGAAGTACCGCACACAGGAGCCGGCGCCGTTCAGCGAGTCGCCCGGCTTCAAGGAGCCCCGGAAGATCCAGGTCGAGTGGCTCACCGCCGAGCCCACGTTGCCGTACTACCAGCAGGCCGCCTCAAAGGTCGCGCCGCTGACGACGGCGTTGGCCCAGATCGGCTGCGCGGCCGGCGGCCTGTCCGGCGCGTCGGCGACAGGGGTTGCGGAAATCGCGCACACGGCCGCGCCGTTCGTGTTCCCCGACATGTTGCTGGGCGCTCAACTGGAGGAATACCGTCGCCGTGAGCTGCGCCGCCCGTGGACGGACAACTTCTTCCCACAACTGCACGACAGCAGCGTTCTGCGGCCGGAGAACGTGGCGGTGCTTATCGGCGCGACGGCGGGGGCCTGGGGAAGTGGCGCGCCGCTCTTAAGCGCCCCACTGGCGTTCGAGGGCCAGGCGATTTCTCGCGAAGTGATCGACCGCGGCGAGATTGGCACCGCGTTTATCGGACTTGCCGCGGTTGATTCCGTCTCGGCGGCACTCGGCCAGCCGTTGCCGTTGAGCATCCTTGGCATCCCGTTCGCGCGAGTTCCGAAGCCGCTGTCCGTGGACATCCTCCGCCCGCAATTGCGCGAGAAGGCCCACGAGTCGCTCGCCAAGTCGCTCCTGCACGAGGACTTGCGGGCGTTCAACGTCGAGGTTGCCAAGCTCGGCAAGGAGAAGGACAAGACGGCGGCGAACAAATACATCGAGGAATTCGTCAAGACGCGCGGCCTCAGCAAGGGCGGCACCACCGAGCCGCGCGACCTCTGGGGCCTGCGCGATGACCCGGGCCTGACCCCGCTCAAAGAGGCCTACGCCAAGGTCGCCGGCCTGAACGACCCGCTGCTCCAGGCGTTCGGCATGCACCTCTTCCAGGACCAGATGATGACCTTTATGGGTCAGCCGGCGAAGGACATCGAGCCATATTCACCGCACGAGTTCCTCGGCCGGACGGACGGCGACCGGACGATCGTATTCTGGAAAACCGAAGACCGCGAGGCCCGCGTCCTGCCGTTCGACAAGGCGAAGCCGAGAGTCGAGGCGGCGTGGAAGGAGTTGGAGGCCCGCAAGCTCGCGCAGAAGGAAGCCGACCGCCTCGCCGTGCAGGCCAAGGCGGACCAGGGTGACCGGCAAAAGCTCCTGGACCTCGCCGCACAGTCGAATCGCGAGTACTTCGAGGTGGGCCCGCTCGCCCGCTTCATGCCCAACCCGACGCCGAACCCGATGGCCGGGCAGTTCCGCCAATATCAGATGCTCGACCGCGAACTGTTCCGGTACCCACCGGACAAGATCACCTATCCGACGCTGGAGCTGCAGAAGAAGATGCTCGACCTGCGGAAAGACCCCAAGGGCGCGACGGTGGTCGGCAACGACCAGCCGAAGAACCATTTCTTCGTCATCAGCCTGCTGCAGCGGGACGAGCCGACGCCGGAGGAGTTCCGGAACAGTTACGTCCACTCGATGGTGACCGCGACCGAGTTCGACCCGTTGCTGGCGATCCTCGCCAACGACCGGCGCGGGGCGTACCGCAATGAGGTGATCAAGGAACTGCGGGCCGAGGCGAAGCTCGTGATCAACCGGGATGCCAGGGAAAGGCCGCCGTCCCGCGATGAAGACGTAGCCGAGCAGTAAACCCGTTTCGCCGCGAGGCGAGCGGTAGCGAGGCGAGCGCTTTTCGTCGGCAAAAGCGCTCGCCTCGCT
>DATJGQ010000626.1:0-2527 GCA_035494815.1 Gemmataceae bacterium | reverse complement strand
TACCACACGCTGATGGCCCTCGCCCCGGCGTTTCACATGTCGAACGAACTCCCGGCCGATCGGGCGCCGCTCGCAGTGTTCAAGGTCCTGTACCGCAACAGCGCCCGCATTCAGGAGAAGGGAGGCGCGAAAAACGAGGTGTTGCATCCGGTGCGGACGAGCGGCGTAACTCCGACTGAGACTTCCGTGCGGGACGTCGTCCGCACGAAAGACATGGACGCCGCCGAACGGGCCTTCGCGGGACTGGCCGGCCGGCCCGCCGCCGAGGCGTTCGATCAGTTGCTGACCGCGGTCGAGGACGGCCACGACGTCCACCGCGTCGTCCTGCCTTATCGCGCGTGGTGCCTGCTCGACTTCGTCGGCCACGAGAACGCGATGGCGCTGCTGCGGCAGTCGCTGCGGTACTGCGTCGAGTCCGAGCAGCACAAGGCGGCCGAGTATAATGCACGGATTCGCGAACTGCTGCCGAAGCTAATCGACCAGTATCATCTCGACGCCCGCAAGTCCGGGCACAGAAAAGTGGACGATGCGTGGGTCGACAAGATGTCGACAACGATCTTTCAATCGAAAGCCGAAGAAGCCGCCGAAGCGGCGGCCGCGGCCCTGGCCGAAGGTATCGATCCGGACGCGGTCGGCGAGGCGATCACGCTCGCGGCCAACCAGCTCGTGCTCCGCGATTCCGGCCGGCGACAGAACGAGGTCCGGCCGGGCAAGCCGCTCGGCAGCGTCCACGGCGATTCAATCGGCGTCCACGCCAGCGACTCGGCCAATGCTTGGCGGCACATGGCCCGCGTCGCCGGCCCGCGAAATGCCGCCTGCTGCCTGATTATGGGCGCGTACCAGGCTTCAATCGACCGCGTCGAGCGCGGCGGCGACTTCCTCAACTGGCACCCGCGGCCCTGGGCCGAACACAAACAATCTGTCACGGCTCACGACCCCGCGACGTTATTGCAGGAGGCCGAAGCGGCGATCCGTGCCAACGACCAGGCCCGCGCCTGTGCCGTCGTCGCCCGCTGCGGCGAACTGGGTCATCCGGCCCGCCCCGTGTTCGACCTCTTGCTCAAATACGCCGTCAGCGAGGAAGGGGCGTTACACGCCGAGAAGTACTATCGCACGGTCGCCGAGGAGTTCGCCGAAACGCGACCGGCCTTCCGGTGGCGACATCTGATCGCGCTCGCGCGCGTCACGGCGAGCGAATGCGGCCAGCCGGCGCCCGGGTACGCCGACGCGTGCCGAATGCTGGGCGTCTAAGAGAGGGATGAAGGATGAGGGATGAGGGATGAAAGGAAGAGTTGACTCTCCTTTCATCCCTCATCCTTCCTCCTTCATCCTTCATCCTTCATCCCTCATCCCTCATCCCTCATCCTTCATCCCTTTCTTCATCCCTCATCCTTCCAACTTCGGCACACCAACTGCATTACCTCTCGCCGGCAACGTTCGCCGCCCGGCCGTCGGGGGTTCGGGACATCCCGGTCGCTCACCCGCCGTCGCCGGGCGATTTTCTGCGCCACCCCCACGACCGTGTCTTCCCTTGCCGTGAGGAGTGGTGCAATGACGCATCGGTTGATTCTTGCAACAGTTGTGATCGCCGCCGTGGCCGCCTGCGGCCTGTCGCAAACGAGCAAACAGTCCAGCAAAGCCGCGCCGAAAGCGCCACCGCCGCCGTTCGACGCGGTGACGGACGCGCAGACGCCGCGATCCGTGCCGGCCGACCGACCGGAACAGCACAAGTCCGCGCACGACAAGTCCGACAAGTTTGACCCGAAGAAGCCGGCGCCGCTCACTCAGGCGATCGCCGACCAGCCCGAAGGCGGCCGCGAGACTGGATTCGACTTCGCCCGCGACCCGCTCAACGCCAAGCACCCGTTCCAGACGTTCGAAGAGTCGATGAAGGAAGACGTCGCCGCTAAGCCGAAGGTGATGGCTCAGCAACGGCACCTTCTGGAAAGCCGGTACAACCTCATCGCCAAACTCGACTCGTCGGCGAAGATGTCGCGCGGCAAGCCTCTGGCCGTCGGCCCGACCGCGAAACTGAAGTCGGGACACGACTGGGATAAGCTCGCGGCGATGAGCCCTGCCGACATGAGGCGGTCCAACCTGTTCCCGTACCCGTCGCTGCCGCACCCGAAGCAGTCGACCGGCGGTCAGCTGTTCCCGCAGGTGCAGACGGCCATGTTCCCCCGGTTGGAGCGGTTCGACGTCGAGTTCGACCTGCCCAACGAATTCCTACCCGAATTCCCGCCGGCGATCTTCCTGCAAAGCCGGCCGGAACTCGGCGACGTCTCCCGCGGCGAAGTCGTCTCGATCAACAACTTCAGGATGCTGTTCAAAGACATCATGACGCCCGTGCAGCTCGAAGGGATGCGGTTTTTGCTGACGCCGCTGCCGCAGGAGGAGTTCAACCCGACCGACGACCGCAAGAGCGTCAACGCCAGCCTGGGCGTGACGTGCCTGGACTGCCACATCAACGGCCACACAACGGGCCAGTTCCACCTCAGCCCGGACATTCGCCCGCAGGAGCGGCGGT
>DATJGQ010000625.1:0-3963 GCA_035494815.1 Gemmataceae bacterium | reverse complement strand
CAGTTGTGCGTAATCCGCGCCCGCGTCCAGTCTACGCCGAGCGCGACGAAACCGACTTCGCCGAGCATCGCGTGCCGGGCCTCGTCCCAGAGCTGGCGGGTCATGTCGCGGTTGTAACCCCACGGCTGGCCCTTCGTCTCGATGAGGATCGACGCCATCATTTCCGGGACGTCGATCTCGCGCAAGCGCTTGTAGAGCATCATGAGCGCCTTGGGTTTGGGCGGGAGCGACTCGTCATAGATGAACGCCTCGGCGTTAACGCCCTGGTTGTAAAGGTCCTGGAAACGTTCGTCCCGGCGCGGGAGGGGGTCGTACCGCCAATCCTTGGCGGAATGGCGGCGCGCGGGAAGTTTCTCGGCCAAAATCAAGCATGCATCAAGTTCGGCGAGCCAATCCGCCATCTTCGCGCGGGCGGCTGTGTCCACCAGACACTCGATCGCTCGCCGGCCGAAGTCGATCATGTCGGCCAATTCCATCCGCGCGAACCGGATCAGCCGCACCGACGGCGCGTCCGCGATCGGGTGCGTGTCACGCACATGTCGCTCCAGGTCCGCGTCGAGGGCCGGCAGCGCCTTTTCGTAAAGCCCGACGAGCAGTTCCGCCGTCGTCGGTGCCGCACGGACCTCGTCGAAGAATTGCTCCAGCGCCGGATGCGGAATTTCCTCGAGCCCCAGCGGCGGTTCGCGCATCTCGCCGACGCGTGTCCGCAGGGCGGTCACGTGCTCGGCACACAGATACGCGTGGTGCGAGAAGCCGGTCTTGAGTTCGTAAATCGGCTCCGCGGTGATGCGGGCGGTGAAGGTCTCGTGCAGGCGGCGGAAGGCGTAGTGGTAGCGCTTCAATCGTTTGACGCATTCCTCGACGCTCAATCCCGGTTTGGTCGCGTCGGCGAGCGTGGCGAGGCCGGCAAGCGTCGGTAGGCCGCGATAACTTTGATACGTGGTGGAGGAGACTGCGTCGGACATAGGTGATTACTCAAAGAACCGGCGGCGTAAACCGCCGGGTGAACGACCTTCACCCCGCAAATTACGCCGCCGGTTCGCTCGAAAACAGACTCTCTACTTCCTGTCGTCCTTCTTCTCGTCGGCCGGCTTGCCGTCGGAGAGCAGCTTGTCGAGCGCCGCCTCGGCTTCGGCCAGCTTCTTCACGGCCGCGTCCCTCGCCGCCTTGGCGTGCTTGACGGCCTCCTGGGCGGCTTTCACCTTCTCGCCGATCGTCTTGGCCACGGGCGTCGCGGGCTTGCCGGTCATCAGGTCGGCGAGCAGCGGGACCACGATTTCAGACGGCAGGGCATAACTCTCCACCCGGCCGGCGCGGGCGATGTTGACGCCGACCACGCAGCCGTCGAGGTCCACGAGCGGGCCGCCGCAGTCGGTGGGCTTGATGACCGTGTCGTGCTGCAGGATCGTCGGGAAGCTGCTCTTCTCGCTGAGTTCGCTGCCCATGCGGTTCTGGTCCGGCCGTCCGCGGCCGCCGCGCCCACCTGGCCCGCTGCGACCGCCCTGGCCGCCGCGACCCGCGTTCGCGTCGGGCCGCCGGCCGAGCGTGACCGTCTTTTCCAGGATGGCGTCGTCGCGATGGACGACGAACCGGACCACGTCACCCGGCTTGTACGTCTGAATCGCCGCGAACATTTCGATCGACGTCGTGATCGGCTTGTCGTTGATGGAGACGACCACGTCGCCGTCTTTGAGCCCTCCCTTGTCGGCCGGGGAGTCCGCGGTCACCGACAGCAGTTTCGCGCCGCTGCCGTTGTCGTCGAAGTCTTCATCGAACAGCACGCCCATGAAGCCGGCGTCCGGCGAGGGCACCGGCCGCGGGCGAACTTGCGGCGGCGGGATCGTGCGAGCGGCGACGCTGACCACGCCGACCGCGACCGGCTCCTCGCCCGGACCGGCCGACGCGACCCAGTTGCCGACCGGGGCCGACGCGCTCGGCGACCACGCCACCGCCGGCAGATCGGTCGCCTTGACCTTGAGCATCGCGAGGTCGTATGTGTCGTTTGTGCCGACGCGCGTCGCCTCGAATTCGCGGCCGTCGTAGTCCTTGACGGTGAGCTTACCGGCTTTCAGTTCGCTGGCTTTCGTGAGAATGTAGCCGTCGCCGTGGACGACGGTGCCGAGGGCCACGGGCTTGCCGTCGCTGAGCACGCGGACGACGCTTTGCGCGACTTTCGCGACGCTCGGCCTAAACGCCGCGATCGTCTGCGGGCTCGCCCGGAGGACGCGCGATCGGATGTCGTCATCGCGGCCCGGGTTGATGCGGATGTCTTGCGCGGGGGCCCGGCCGGCAAGAATGATGGCCAACATCGACAAGTAGTAGAGGCGTCGCATAGTAGTTCCATGTAGGTCAGGCTTTGCCTGACGGGAGATCAAGGCGTCAGGCGGAGCCTGACCTACTGGGCGGCCCGTCGGCCGATTTTGACCCGCAGCGTCCGTTCCTCACTGCCGCGGCGGATTTCGATGGCGACTTCCTGGCCCACCCTCTTGCCAAAGATCCGATCGCCTAAGTCATCCCAGCTCTTCACGGTGTTCTCGTCGAATCGGAGAATCAAGTCGCCGACTTGCAGTCCCGCCTTCTCCGCCGGCGACCCCGAGGTAACCTTCGTGATCTTGCACGTATTGCCGTCGCACTCGATGCCGAGGTAGCCCTCGTCACGCCCGCCGAAGCCGCGGCCCCAGACCTCGGCCTTCGCGAGTCGCTCCCAGGTGTCGCGGTACGTATCGACCGGGACGTGGATGTTCGTCGTAATCGGCCCGCTGATGCGGCTGTGGATGCCGATCAGCTTGCCGGTCATGTCGAAGAGCGGGCCGCCGGAGTCGCCGCCGACGAGCGTGCAGTCGGTCTGGAGCAGTTGTTCGCCCGCCCGGCTGATCCGGCCGACGCGGACAACGGGCGACCGGCCGGCCTTATACCCGCCGGGATGGCCGATCGCGAGTACCCACTCGCCGAGTTTGAGTTCTTTCGATTCGCCCAGTTCGACGAACGGCCACTTGCCCGGGTCGGTGATCTTGATCATGCCGCTGTCGATGGTGCGGTTCGCGCCCAGCGTCTTGCCCTTCAGGACGCGGCCGTCGGGCATGATGACGCGGCAGTCCTGGTTCGCCTCGCCGACGACGTGGCCGGCGGTCAGCACGGTGCCGTCCTCGCTCACGATCACCCCGCTGCCGGCCGCCCCGCGGACTTGCAGGCCGACCGTGCAGGCGATCACCCGTTTGAGCACCTTCTTGGTCTGTTCCTGGATCGCCTTGAGGTCGTCGAGCGTGTCCGGGGCCTGCTTCAAGAGGGACGGCGGCGGCGGCGGCACGGAGACCGGGCTGTCGGCCCGCGAGATCGTCGGAATCAGGCACAGCACCAGTGCGGCGGCGCAACGGCGGACGAGACGCATTGGGGGTCTCCAACTCAACGGAACAGAGGCCATGATCAAATCGGGCAGGGGACTACTATCAGTTTAACGGCAGACTCGATCGATTCAAACAATGAACCCCGAAAATGGCTGGGAGGTTGCACGGAAACTGTGCAAATCTCAGCCATTTGTGCGCATTTTCTGGCCGGCTCATTCAAGTGGCGGCGGCGGCACAGTGCACAATGGGGATTGAGGGGATTCGTTTCATTGGGGGGATTCGTTTCATCATTTCCCAGTTTCCTACGGGCGCAAGTTTCCCAGCGGCCGGCGACCCGCTATGCACGGCCCTTTGACGCCGTGATAATGAGTGACGGGCGAGTCGAGGTTGTGGAGCGAGGCATGCGACTGTTGCCGCGGACGCCGCGCGGGACGTGGCTCTTGGCCGGGGCGGTCTGGCTGACGGGGTGCGGCGTGCTCTGGTGGGCAGTGCCCTATCGCCCGCGGGTGACGTGGCCGACGCAGGAGCGTGCCACCGTTCACGGCTTCATCCCGGGCACCTCGGTCGTGCTGACCTCTCCATACCCACCCGAAACGATCGGCTGGTCCGGCCCGCGGCC
>DATJGQ010000624.1:0-2332 GCA_035494815.1 Gemmataceae bacterium | reverse complement strand
CTATAACCTCCGCGGCAAGTCGATCACCGACCCGATGGGGCCGGGCCTCCTGGACCCGAACGACCCCTACGATCCGGGGACGGGCACGACGGAACCGGTCTTGGGCGACCCCACTTCGCCCGATCCGACTTCACCCTTGGATCCCATCACCAACCCGTTCCGGCCGCTCGCGTCGTTCATGACGGAGTGGTGAATGTTCGGCCGGCCCCCAGACAGGTGCGACCGATCATGACGCGACGATCGAAGCTGCCGCGGCGATTGTGCGCCGAGCGACTCGAAGACCGGGACGTGCCGGCGACGTTCGGCGTCGCCTGGCCCGACCCGCAACATCTGACGGTGAGCTTCGCCCCGGATCGGTCGGCGGCGGACGGCTCGAACAGCGGACTGTTCCACACGCTCGGCGACGTGGCATCGACCGCGGTCTGGCAGACGGAGATTCTGCGGGCGCTGCAAACGTGGGCCGTTCAGGCGAACATCAACATCGGCCTGATGGACGACAACGGCCTGGCGCTCGGCGCCACAGGCGCCCTGCAAGGCGACCCGCGGTTCGGCGACATCCGGCTGTCCGCGCGCCGGCTCGGCAGTGCCCTGGCGCTGTCGTCGCCCGTGGACCTGATCGCGGGCACCCGTTCGGGCGACATCGAGCTGAACAGTAATGCTCGATTCGGCATCGGCGCGCGATACGACCTGTACTCCGTCGCCCTGCACGAGGCGGGCCACGCCCTGGGCCTCGCCAGCAGCGACGACGCTAGCTCCGTGATGTACGAAAACTACGTCGGCGTGCGCGGCGGTTTGAACGCCACCGACATCGCCGCTCTCCGGGCGCTGTACGGCGGCGCGCGACAGGCGGACTTGTATGACGCCGCGGCGCCCAACCACACCCGCGACACCGCCAGTGCGATTACCATCCCGAACGTCGCCGCCGACATCTCCGCCAACGGCGACGTGGACTTCTACAAGTACACGCTGCCCGCCTACAGCGACAATGACGTCACCATCCGCGTGCAGACCGCCGGCATCAGCCTGCTCACGCCGAAGCTGACCGTCTACGACGCCGCCGGCAAACTCGTCGCCTCGGCCGAATCCCACGACCCGCTTGACGACGGCGTCTCGGTCACGCTCAAACACACCGGGCCGGGCGCGACCTATTACTTCAAAGTCGAAGGCGGCCGGCCCGACGTCTTCGGCGTCGGCGGCTATCGGCTTAAGATCGACAGCGGCAAGGTGTCGCGGGTGCTGATCGGCACGCTCGACGCGGGGTACGGCCGCACCAGCCTGAGCATCCCCGAATCCGACGGCCACGCGAACGACACCCTCGCGACCGCCACCAATCTGAACCAGACGAAGTACCAGTCCGATCCGCAGTTCGCCAACGCCGTCACCGGGCGGCTCGAAGACGCCCGCGACGTGGACTTCTACACCGTCGTCGCGCCAACCTTCCCGACGACTCAGTCCCGGGCGATGTTGGTCGGGACCGGGTGCGTCCGCAACTCGAGGCTCGACCCGACAATCGCCGTCTTCGACGCCGCCGGCAATCGCGTCGCCGGCGACGTGCTGATCAATGACGACGACTGTTACCTGCTGCAAGTCCCGAACGTGACCGCCGGCGCGACTTACTATATCAGGGTCAGCGCCGACGTCAGTGCCGCGCCGGAACACGCGAAGGGGGACTACCAACTCGGCGTCAACTACACCGCCCAACCCTTGGTGCTGGGGCCGTTGGCGGGCGACAGCTTGTCCGCCGCGAACGCCGCGCAGGTACGATCGCTCACGGTGACGAAGCCGCAGGTTTCGCACTTCGCGCTCACGGCCGGTGACGCCGCCACGACGGACGTCGCCGCGATCCGCATGACGGTCTTCGACCAGAACGGCCGCGCCGTCTTCGCTCTGACCGCGCTCGCGGGGCAAACGGTCACCGGCGACGTGTACCTCGGCGCGGGCACCTACAAGATTATCTTCCGGGCCGCCACGCAGCACGACACCCCGCTGCCGGCGATCGCGTTCACGCTCCGCGGCAAGTCACTTACGGACCCGATCAACCCGCTGCCGCAAGACCCGAACGACCCGCCCGGCCCGACCGACCCCGGCGGCGGCCCGATCGTCGGCGACCCGGGGCCGATTTCCGACCCGCTCGATCCTGGCACGCGCCCGTTCCGACCGCTGCCGATCGGACTGGACTGAATGTTGGCGATGGGAGAGGTACTCGCGAAGCCGGGCGGGCCATTGGCCCGCCCGGCTTGTTTTGTTTGCCGCCGGCCAGTTGTCCCGCGTTGTTCGTTCGACTAAGCTCGGGCAGAGGCCCTTCTCCTGCGCTGTTACGCGAGGTCTCCAT
>DATJGQ010000623.1:0-3565 GCA_035494815.1 Gemmataceae bacterium | reverse complement strand
GTCGAGCCCGCCGGCGGCTGATCACCGTCGACGGGGATAGACCGGCGCACGTTCCGTTGGGCTGGATAGGCCGCGCGGCCTATCCGCATCAGCGAATGTCTCCGCGACTCGTAAGAGCCAGTACCCATGTGGCCCTTGTGCATGCGGTTCTTTTCGACTCTGGTAATATGCTGCTTAAGTTGGTTAATCAATGACTCGGCTGCATCGGTGGAGGGCAACTGTGAAAGCGTTCGTGGTCCGGGTGAACGGCAAGCGGCTCTGCACCGCGGGCGTCGGCCCGAACGGGGTCTTGACGGCCATCGTCAACTGGGTCGGCGGCCGCCCGCGGCGCGACGCCGAGGGCAACTTTGGGTTCCACGTTGGCGGGCTCGACAGCCGCAGCGGCGAGCACCTGAACTACAACACCCCGCAGCTTCGGGTCGGGGACAAGGTCAGCGTCGAGATCATCGAGACGGAGGCCGTCGATCCCGAGGCCAAGCGGTATGTCCCCGACCTGTCCGGCGGCGGGTGAACGCCCCGGCCAAGGCGGCAGTTCGCCGCAAGCGCAAGGGCCGCAAGGGGCGGTCGGACAAGCGGGGAAGGACTGGCTATCCATCCGCCGCAGCAGACCGGCGGGGCATCAAGCGCTTCCGGGACGCATAGCTTCCTGAGCCCCGCCGGCTGCTGAGCGGGGTCGTTCGGCGTTGGGAGGTCTCGCGACGCATCGAGCGCTTGTCGCAGGACCGGGGGCGGTGTACCAGCCGGTCGGAGGTATGCCGATGAACACACCCGTAATCACGTCCGACCCGGCCGTGATGCTCGGCAAGCCGGTGGTCGCCGACACCCGGATCACGGTCGAACTCATCCTCCGTAAGCTCGGGGCCGGTGAGAGCATCGATCAACTCTTGGACTCACACCCCCGGCTATCCCGGGAAGCCATCCTGGCCGCCCTCCGGTTCGCGGCCGAGTCGCTCGGGGCTGACGTCGTCCGGCCGGTGGCGAGGCAGTCGGCATGAATTTGGTCGCCGACGAGAATATCGACCGGGGGATCGTCGAGCGGCTGCGGGCCGACGGCCACTGCAGCCCTGGTTCTATGTCAGGTCCCGGCGACGGGAATTGTCCGCCAACAGAGCTGGAAGACATATTGGAGAGAGCCGGACACATTGGCCGCCTAACCACGCAGTACAACGGACCGGCAACAGGCTCTAGCGTTTGCGCCGCCGCGCGAGTTTGGGCGGCTTCCGCCGGGCGGCCCGCGCGGGCGAATCGCCGTGACCGCGGGCGGATTTGACCATCGCCTCTTCCCCGGCCGGTGGGACGCCGTCGTTCCGAAGCCGCTCTTTTCGCCGCCGCATCTTCTCCGCGAGGGCCCCGAAATCGGCCTTGGCGTCGTTCGCCTTCGGCAGCATCTCCGACTCTTCCTCGCGGATGTGATGGCGGACGTTCTCGGCGAGCACTGAAAACTTGGCGTCGAAGTGGCTCTCCGAACCGTCCATCCGGTCGAGTTCCGCGATTAGGAGCTTGGCCACGTGGTGCTCCTCGTCCGCCTCGTTCATCAATTCCTTGCCGACGGTCTTGCGCACGGTCGGGTAGAACAGTTCTTCCTCGATCGCGGCATGGACCTTGAGTTCGGTCAGCGCCTGGCGGACGATTTTCACCTTCGCCGGGCGGCCCTTGGCCTCCTCGAACCGGTCGAAGAGCGCCTGCACGCGGTCGTGGTCCTCTTTGAGCATTCGGGCGGCGGGATTCGGCTTCAGGAAATCAAACATCGTGGCTCCAAGAGTCAGTTGGTGAGCCCGCCTAACCGCGGGCCCACCGGTCGTATTGGCGGAGGAGGTCTTCGGGGTCGCGGAAAAGTTCCCGGCAACCCGCGGCGCGGAGGTCGTTCGCGGGGAAGCCGCCGCAGAGGACGCCGATCACCGCGAGGCCGGCCTTGCCCGCGGCCCGGGCGTCGTACGGCGTGTCGCCAACCACAAGGACCCGCGCCCGGTCGACGTCGCCGAGCTTTTGCAGCGCGGCCAGGAAGATGTCCGGGTGCGGTTTGGACCGTTCGGCGTCGTCGGACGAGGTGTGAGAGTCGAGCAGGTCCGCGACGCCGGCGATCCGTTTGTACTCCTCGACCTCTTCCTCCGTCCCGGAGGAGGCGAGGACGCCCCGCTTCCCGTCGCGGGTCAGCCGCTCGAAGAGGTCGCGCACTTTCGGGAACGGCCTGACCCGCGGCAGGTACGTCTCCTTGAAGTGGCGGCGGCGTTCCTCGGTCAGCCGCTCGCTCATCGCGTCGAGCATGGGCTTGGGCACGAAGACAGGCAGGAGCTGGTCGCCGCCCTTGCCGATCTGCGACCGGACCGCGTCGAAGGTGACGTCGATCCCGTGGCGGCGGAAGACCTCGACCCACGCCTTCGCGTGGTAGTCGACGGAGTCGAGGAGCGTCCCGTCCACGTCAAAAATGATGGCGTCCGGCATGGCGTACCCGTAAGGTCAGGTCTCCCGGCGGTGCGGGAGACGGCCGAGAGCATCCACAGCACGTTGCGCGCCGCACGCCGTCTGGCGAGCGCTTGCTTGCAGCAGTGGGCATTCCGCCGGAAGGGCTTGGTAAGGGATTTGCTCTCTGATCCGGCGATACCTGCGCGGCCGCCTGAGACCGTTCGGATGAAGATCGCCACTTTTAACGTCAACGGCGTCAACGCCCGTCTGCCCGCCTTGCTCCGCTGGCTGGAGCAGGCCCGTCCCGATGTCGCCTGCCTGCAGGAGCTCAAGGCACCGGACGAGAAGTTCCCGGCGCAGGCGATTGAGGCGGCGGGCTACGGCGCGATCTGGCACGGGCAGAAGTCGTGGAACGGCGTGGCCATCCTCGCCCGCGGGGCCCCGCCGAAGGAGACCCGGCGCGGCCTGCCGGGCGACCCGGACGACTCGCATAGCCGCTACCTCGAGGGCGAAGTCGGCGGGATCGTGATCGGGTGCCTCTACCTGCCCAACGGCAACCCGGCGCCCGGACCGAAGTTCGATTACAAGCTGCGGTGGTTCGGCCGGCTGATCGACTACGCCCGCGGCCTGCTCGCTCAAGACGTCCCGGTCGTGCTGGCCGGCGACTTCAACGTCATTCCCACGGAGCGGGACGCCGCCCGACCGCACAAGTGGGTGGACGACGCGCTGTTCTTCCCCGAGTCGCGCGCCGCGTACCAGGACCTGCTTGCCCAAGGTTGGACGGATTCACTCCGCGCCCTGCACCCCGAGGAGCCGATCTACACATTCTGGGACTACTTCCGCAACGCGTTCGGCCGCAACGACGGCATCCGGATCGATCACCTGTTGCTCAGCCCGCACCTCGCCGGCCGACTCGCCGAAGCCGGTGTGGACATCGACGTCCGCGGCTGGGAAAAGGCCAGCGACCACGCCCCGACCTGGGTGAACCTGGGCGCCCCTGACAAATCGCGATCCCGATCCCGTCCCGCCCGCTGACCAGTGGCGGCGGCCGCGACGAGCGATTACGCTCACATCTTGTCGGCCGTAATCGCTGCTTCTCGCCGGGGTGACTCATGCTCCTGAAATATCTACGCGCCTCGTTGATCTTGTCTGCGTGGCTCCT
>DATJGQ010000622.1:0-5388 GCA_035494815.1 Gemmataceae bacterium | reverse complement strand
CGAGCTGATCCGTCAGCGGCCGCGGTCGCAGCACACGCCCATCATCTTCCTGACCGCGTACGCCAACGACGATCTTCAGGTGTTCAAAGGCTACTCGCTCGGGGCGGTCGATTACCTGTCCAAACCGATCGTTCCGCAGGTGCTGCGCTCGAAGGTATCCGTTTTCGTGGACATGTTCCGCAAGACGGAAGAGGTGAAGCAGCAGGCGGAACTCCTGCGGGAATTGGAGCAGCGGGAGCACGAGCGGGAGCTGGCCGAGGTCAAAGAGCGCATGGAATCGCAGCGTTTGCGCGACGAGTTGCGCATCGCCCGCCAGATTCAGCAGAAATTGTTCCCCGTCGCGCCGCTGCCGATGGCGGGGTACGACGTGGGCGGCGCGTCGCTGCCCGCGGAAGCGACGGGCGGTGACTACTTCGACTACGTCCCCATTCGCGACGGCGGCCTGGGGATTCTGATCGGCGACGTCAGCGGCCACGGCTTCGGCCCGGCCCTGTTAATGGCCCAGACCCGGGCGTATCTTCGCGCCTTCTTGCTGAGTCATACCGACGTCCGCGACATCATCGCACTGGTGAATCGGGCTCTGGCCGACGATTCACCCGACGGCCATTTCATGACCCTGCTGTTCGCCCGGCTCGACCACAAGGCCCGGACGTTTCAATACGTCAGCGCCGGCCACACGACCGGGTATCTGCTCGACCGGTCGGGTGCGGTCAAGACGCACCTCGAAAGCACCGGGATGCCGTTGGGGGTCCTCTCCGATTGGGAATTCGAAGCCGCGCCGACGCTGCAGCTCGAGCCGGGCGATCTCCTGCTCCTCTTGACCGACGGCGTCGTGGAAGCCCATGACGCGGACGAGCAACTGTTCGGCCCGCAGCGGATGTTGGACGTCGTGCGGGGTTGCCGGGACCGGCCCGCGCGTGAGATCGTCAATACTCTCTTCGATTCCGTCCGCGACTTCTGCGGCGCACGGGCGCAGTTCGACGACATGACGGCCGTAGTCGTGAAGGTCGACGACGCGGTGTCGTCTTCGTTGGAGTCCCGGCTTTAGCCGGTCTTCGGAAGGACCGGCTAATGCCGGGACTCCAACCCGATCACGGCGCACATTGCGCCCGCCAACGGAGCCAATGATCGGCCAGCGTGATCGCGACCATCGCCTCGCCCATCGGCACGAACCGCGGCAACAGACAGGGGTCGTGACGGCCTTTGGTTACAATCTCGGTGGGCTCGCCACCGCGGGTGACGGTCCGCTGGGGCTGCGGCAGGCTACTCGTCGGCTTGATCGCGACTCGCAGCACGATCGGCTCGCCGCTAGAGATTCCACCCAGCATCCCGCCGTGGCGATTTGTCGCCGTCCCAATCTTCCTCCCCTCTCCCGGCTTTGCGGGAGAGGGGTCGGGGGTGAGGGGAACGAATGTGTCGTTGTTCTGACTGCCGCGCGCCGTCGCGACGCCGAACCCGGCCCCGTACTCGAACGCCGTCACCGCCGGCAGCGACAACAGGGCCTTCGCCAAATCGGCCTTCAATTTGTCGAAGACCGGTTCGCCCCACCCGGGCGGCACGCCGACGGCGACCAGCTCGCAGACCCCGCCGATCGAGTCGCGGTCCTTGCGAACCGCCTCAATCAGCTCGATCATCCGCGCGGCCGCGCCCGGATCGGGACAGCGGACGACGTTCGCCTCGACTTGTTCCAGCGTCACCGAGGACGGCTCGGCAATCTCCGCCCGCACGTCGCCGACCTGCTTGACGTAACCGAGCACGCGGACGCCCTGCCCCGCGAGCAACTTCTTCGCGACCGCCCCCGCCGCGACGCGACACAGCGTCTCGCGGGCGCTGGACCGGCCGCCGCCGCGATAATCGCGGAGACCGAACTTGGCGTCGAATGTAAAATCCGCGTGACCGGGCCGGTACTTCTCGGCGATGTCCGCGTAATCGGCGCTCCGCTGGTCGGCGTTGCGGAAGAGCAAACCGATCGGCGTGCCGTCGGTCTTGCCGTCGAAGACGCCCGACCAGATTGCCGGGACGTCTTCTTCCTGTCGCTGCGTGACGATGCTCGATTGGCCGGGGCGGCGGCGGCGCAAATCGGGAAGCAGATCCTCGACGCCCAGCAGTATGCCGGGCGGGCAGCCGTCGATGATGCAGAGGTAGCCCGGGCCGTGGCTGACGCCGGCCGTCGTGACGCGGAACCGTTCGCCGAAGGAATTGCCTGGCATGAGTCTCACGCTTCTGCGAAGTGTCGCGAAACTGGAGTCAGTCTAACATTTTCCCGGTCGCCGGTTGCTGTGGCGGGGCGCCAGTGTCTACGATAACCGGATTGGTCGCCCCGGAAAACCTGCACCCGTGAAAGACAGCGGATGACGCCGATCATCGACCTGCGAAGCGACACCGTCACCAAGCCGTCCCCGGGCATGCGGGCCGCCATGGCCGCCGCCGAAGTCGGCGACGACGTCTACCGCGAAGACCCGACGATCAACCATCTCGAAGAGCGCGTCGCCGCCATGCTCGGCAAGGAGGCGGCGCTGTTCGTTCCCTCCGGCAGCATGTCCAACCAGTTGGCGGTCAAGACGCACACGCAGCCGGGCGACGAGTTGATCTGCGAGGAGTACTGCCACATCTACAACTGGGAGGCGGGCGGTCCGGCCTTCCTGAGCAGCGTAACGTGCCGGACCGTCTGCGCCGAATACGGCATCATCGAACTCGAACAACTGCGCGACAAGATCCGGCCGATCAACGAGCACATGGTGCGGACGCGGCTCGTCTGCCTGGAGAACACGCACAACCGCGGCGGCGGCCGAATCTTTCCGCTTGAGAAGGTTGAGGCCATCTGTGGCTGGGCGCACGAGCACAGCTTAGTCACGCATCTCGACGGCGCCCGGCTTTGGAACGCGATCGTCGCGACCGGCGTCGGCGCCTGCCAGTGGGCCGAGCACTTCGACAGCGTCTCGATCTGTTTCAGCAAGGGGCTCGGCGCCCCGGTCGGTTCGGCGCTGGTCGGCCCGAAGGACTTCATCGCCCGGGCCCACCGTTACCGCAAGGTTTTCGGCGGCGCGATGCGGCAGGCGGGCGTCCTCGCCGCGGCGGTCTTGTACGCGCTCGACAACAACGTTCAGCGGCTCGCCGACGACCACCGCAACGCCCAAGTGATCGCCCAAGCGATCGCCGATACTCCGGGCCTACGACTCGTCCCGCCGGACATCCAGACAAACCTCGTCTGGTTCGAGGTCGATCCGGAGTTGGGCACCGCCCAGGAACTCGTCAAGAGGTTCGCCGCGAAGGGCATCATGCTGGGACTCGGCGGGACCCAGGTGCTTCGGGCTTGCACGCACCTGGACGTCTCGGCCGCCGACGCCGAACGCGCCGCCGAGGCGATCCGGCGGACCGTGCCGCACGCCGCCGGCGTCGGCTAACGATGAAGTTCCGCAAACTGCACCGCTGGGACCTGACGCCGAGCGAGGCGATCGCCCTTCAGAAGAAGCTGGTCCGCCGACTCGACCTGACTCGCCCGCCGCCGGAGCGGATCGAACTCGTCGCCGGCGCCGACGCCTCCTACAACCGTTTCTCCCGCATCATCTGCGGCAGCGTCGTGGTCTGGCGGCCGGCGGCCGGCGAGGTGGTCGAGACGGCGGACGCAGTGCTGACCACGGATTTTCCATATGTCCCCGGCCTGCTGAGTTTCCGGGAAGCGCCGGCACTGTTGGCCGCGTTCGCGCTGCTCCGGACGCGGCCGGACGTCGTCCTCGTCGACGGACAGGGCATCAGTCACCCGCGCCGGATCGGCATCGCCAGCCACGTCGGCTTATGGCTTGGGGTTCCGACGGTTGGTTGTGCGAAAACGCGCCTGTGCGGTGAGTACAAGGAGCCTCGTGCGACGATCGGAGCGACGTCGCCGTTGACGCATAACGGCGAATTGATCGGAAAAGTCGTCCGGACCAAACGTCGCGCCCGGCCGCTCTTCATATCGATCGGCAACATGATCGACTTGGATAGTGCAGTTCGAATTGTACTGGCGACGACGCGCGGCCGGCGATTGCCCGTACCCAGTTTACTCGCCCACGCGGCATCCAATTCGCTCCGTCGCCAACAGCCGTCGTGACCTCGGGCGGCATGATCCGGGAGCCGGAGCCCGTCTTGACCGTGTACGTAGAATCACCGGCGCAGTTGGCGCGAGCGCGCCCCAGATTGCCCTGTCGGTCAACTCGGTTACCGAAATTGCCTCAACCGCCGCGCCACGGCCGACGATAAGAGAGGCGGAGACTGTCGGCGGGGTATCCCGGGGCAGCTCTAACGGTTCCCATCACGGTATCGGTCGCACCGTTCCTTTCTACGCGACCGTCGGGGTTTCTAGGCCCCTCGGAGAAAAGTCCTGACGACAGCCAGACCCGCAAAACGGTACACTGGCGGCCCGTCGGGGGAGAACACTTCATGACCACGCACGCTCCTTGTGCCCTCAAAGGCCCGGTAACTGTGGACAGCCCCTGGTGGGCGCGAACGCGAAGCCGCAAGCGACCATCGCGCCCCGGAATCCGCGCCGACCTGGTCGCCCGTGTCCGCTCCGAAATCGCCGCCGGCACCTACGACACGCCCGAGAAGTGGGAGCAGGCCCTCGACAAACTTTCCCGGCAACTGCACGTCCGATAGCATAGTCAATGACGAATGACGAAATCCGAATGACGAAGGAATGCCTAATGACGAATGTCTAATGACGAAAAGCAGACTTCCCGCAGTCGGCCATTCGTCATTCGGTATTCGTCATTCCTTCGTCATTCGTCATTAGACATTCGTCATTCGACTTCGGCAGTCACGCCTCAGTGAGTTCGTCATGCTCCCCGCCGTGCCCGTGGCGCAGAGCCCGGAAGACAAGTTCCGCGAGTACCTCGCCAGCCGGTCCCGGCCGCAGCGGTACACCGGCCAGCAGCGCGACCTCGTCCGTTATGTCTTTTCCCAGCATAACCACTTCGACGCGGAAATCCTGATCGAGGACTTGAAGAAGGCGGGCCTGCGCGTCTCCCGCGCGACCGTTTATCGTACGCTGAACAAGCTTGTCGACGCCGGCATGTTACGGCGGCTGGAGTTCGGCCCGCGGACCTTCTTCGAACACGACTACGGCTACCCGCAGCACGAGCACCTGGTCTGCCAGAAGTGCGGGCGAATCATCGAGTTCCAGAACCCGGCGATCGACGCGCAGTTGCGCGAGGTCTGCGCTCAACACCAGTTCCAGGCGACCGGGCACACGCTAGTCGTGCGCGGGACGTGCTCCGAGTGCAACCGGGCGCGGGCGGTGAAGCGGCGGTTGGATTTGATTTGAAGAGAAAAAAGAAAACGAACCACAGAGGCACAGAGGACACAGAGGGAAGAGACACAGAGAAGAAAAGAACTCCTTCTTCTCTGTGT
>DATJGQ010000621.1:0-2509 GCA_035494815.1 Gemmataceae bacterium | reverse complement strand
GCGAGTTACGCGAAGACCGCCAACGTATGCGGGACGACGAGCAACGCGTGACCCGCGACCGACAGGTACTGCGGAACGACCGCAACGACCTCCGCCGCGACATCGGCAAGGACCGCGATGATCACTTCCGCGACCGCGATCGGGACGACCGCGTCCGCGACCGGGATCGCGACGATCACCGGCACGACTTTGCCAAGCACGACGACCGCGGTCGGCACGGCGGCCCGGGCGGTCAGCACGAGCGCGACGCCCACGGCTGGCAAGTCCGCGACCAGCACGGCTGGAGCGATCGCACCGACCACCGGGGCGATCACCACGCCGTGAATCGTGACTTCGGTCAGGTTGCGAAGGGCGGTTCGAAGGGCGGCAAGGGCACCGACTTTGCGAAAAACATCGGCTCGCTCGGCGCCTCGAAGAACGATCACGGGATCGGCTTCGGCCGGGACTTCGGCAACTTCGGGAAGAACTTTCTGCCTAACAACCAACGGTCCTTGCCGGGGAACCTGCCGTTCGGCGGCGGGCTCAAGCCCGGGAAGGGTGGCAAAGGCGGGAAAGGTTAAAAGGACCGGCATCGACGAACGATCGGCGGGGCCGCCGAGTTGAACTCGGCGGCCCCGCCGTCACGCTGCTAACGGAGCGACTCATGGCGATCCAGTTGCCGCAATACTTCACGGGGCGATCGATGACGCGATCGCGTTGGGCCCTCGCGGTTTCGCTTGGCTTCCTGGCCGCGGCCGTGGCGGCGTTCTTGTCCCGAGGCGGCAGCCAAGCCGCTCAAAAGGAGCCTCCCGCGGTGACTCCGGAATCACCGCCGGTCGTCGTCCCCGCCGTAGAGCCGGCTAAGTCGACGGAACCCGCCACGCCGCGCGAGGCGCTGAAACCGGTTGCGGCCACCGCGAAGTCGACAGAGGATAGCACACGCCTTCTCGAGGCGCTCGGCACACTGACCGCCGCCCACTATTTCCAGACCTATCTCAACATCGGCTTCATTGCCGACGGCAAATCGCGCGGCACTTACACAGACCGCGACGCCCGGAAGGTCCTGGACTCAGTACTGTCGCTCGTCAACTCGACGGAACGGCAACTCGAAGCTCTGGAGAAGATCGACCTGAGCAGCGGCGACCGCGCCCGGCTCGTCGAGTTGCAGGCGGTGTCCGCGCTGCTCCGGCAGCAGGGCAAGGAGTTGCAGGCCTACTGGGATGCCGGCAAGGACGAAAACGCCGCCCGCTACGAGAGCCTGCGGCAGACCGCGTGGACGAGCATCCTGAAACTCATGGGTTCGGACAAGTGATCTGTCCCGAGCACGTCGGGCCGACATTCGGAGATGAATGATGTTTCGCAACCTTCTCGCGCTCGCGTGCCTTGTGGCGATCACTGCGGGTGTTCGTGGGGCGGACGACGACTCCTGGGTGGGCGGCAAGGTCATTCTCACCGCGCCGGGCGTCCGCATCGGCCACATGGGCGAGGACGGTTTTCCCGTGTACGTCGCGGAACTGACGGATAGCGCGTACGTCGTGCTCCAGGAGCAGGGCGGCTGGCTGTGCGTCCGGCAGCGCGGCGTGATGGGTTGGTTCCCCAAGGCCCAGGCCGTCCCGGTCGAAGACGCGGTCGCCTATTTCAGCGAGCGGATTCGGTTCAACGGCCCGGACGCACTGGCCTATGCCCACCGCGGCCGGGCCTGGCAGGAACGCGACCGGCTCGACGAGGCGCTCAAGGACTACGACGAGGCGCTGCGACTTTTTCCGATGCAGCCGAGCTGGCTGCGCGGTCGCGGCGGCGTCTACGAGGAGAAAAGAGAATTTGAGCGGGCGGTGCGCGACTACAGCGAGTCCATCCGCCTTAACCCGCGCGACGCGTCGACCTTCCTCGACCGCGGGATCGCCTACAAAAGCATGAAGTCGTTCGATCAGGCGGCCGCCGATTACTCCGAGGCAATCCGCCTCGACCCGAAATGGGCCCCGCCCTACTACAACCGGGCCAACCTCTGGCGGGACCGGAAAGAGTACGACAAGGCGATCGCCGATTATACTTCCGCGATCCGTCTCGACCCCGAGGACCCGGACGCCTACTTCAACCGGGCCAACATCTACCGCTCGCGGCGCGAGTACGCGAAGGCGGTCGCCGACTATCGCGACGTCATCCGCCTCGACCCGAAGGAGCCGGACGCTTACGACAGTCTGGCCTGGATCCTCGCCACTTGCCCGGACGACAAAGTCCGCGATGGCCAGAAGGCGGTCGATTATGCCGGGACCGCCTGCGAACTGACCGACGCATCGTCGGCGTATTTCGTGTCGACGCTGGCCGCATCGTTCGCAGAGATCGGCAAGTTCGAGCAGGCGGTTAAATGGCAGAAGCGGGCCCTTGAATCGCCACGCTACGAGAAAGAAGAGGGCGAGAAGGCTCGCCAGCGGCTCGACTTGTACGAGGCGCACAGACCTTACCGCGACCAGTAAGCGTCTTCGCGACACCAGCCTTCGGTCGATTATCACCTTGCCAACCGTGTTCCAAT
>DATJGQ010000620.1:0-5678 GCA_035494815.1 Gemmataceae bacterium | reverse complement strand
GTTCGTGCGGGGCGAGGGCCGCGAATTGATCGATGCGGACGGCCGCCGCTACCTAGACGCGGTCGCCGCATACGGGGCATTGCCGTTCGGCTTCAACCCGCCGGCGATCTGGCGGAGTCTCTTGGACGTGCGACGCGCCGGCGAGCCAAGTTTCGTGCAGCCGTCGCTCTCCGACGCCGCGGGTGAACTGGCCGAAGAACTATTGGCTGTCGCGCCCGCGAACCTGCGCTATGTTACGTTCACGAACAGCGGCGCCGAATCGGTCGAAGCGGCCATCAAGATGTGCCGCGCCGCCACCGGCCGGCCCGGCATCCTCTCGACGGACCACAGCTTTCACGGCAAAACTCTGGGCGCCCTCTCGGCGACTGGGAACCCGGACTATGGCCAAGCGTTCGGCGCACCCGTCGCCGACTTCGGGCGAATTCCATTCGGCGACGCGGAGGCGCTGCGGCGCGAGTTGGACGAACGGCCGGGCTACTACGCCGCGTTCGTGGTCGAGCCGATCCAGGGGGAAGGCGGTGTCGTCGTGCCGCCGCCTGGGTATTTGCCGGCCGTCCGCGACATCTGCACCAAGGCCGGCGTTCTGCTGGTGTTGGACGAGGTTCAAACCGGCCTCGGCCGCACCGGGTCGATGTTCGCCTGCAAGGCCGAAGACGTCGAACCGGACGTGATGACGCTGGCCAAGGCGCTCGGCGGCGGATTAATCCCGATCGGGGCGGTTCTCGCAAGCAAGGCCGCGTACACCGAAACGTTCGCTCTCAAACATTCCTCTACGTTCGCGGGAAATGCGCTCGCCTGCCGTGCCGGCCTGGCGGCGTTGCGACTGCTGACGCGCGACGACCGTCGTCTCGTTCGCCGTGTTCGCCGCAACGGCGCCCGGCTCGCGGCCGGGTTACGCAAGTTGCAGCGCCAGTATCCCCAACTCATCGCCGAGGTGCGGGGCCGCGGATTCCTTCTGGGAATTCGCTTCCACGTCGAGCGCGACCTGTGGCCGGAGAGCCTTCTGGGAGTGGCCGCGGAACAGGAGTTTTTCACACCACTTTTCGCAAGCTACATGCTCAATGTCGAAGGCGTCCGCGTGGCGCCGACGCTCAACGGCAAGGCCGTGATCCGCATCGAGCCCGCGCTGACGATGAAGTGGCGGGAATGCGAGCGGGTGTTGGAGGCGGTGGAACGGACTCTCGCCGCGTTCGCGAGCGGCGACACTGGGGCGGTAGTTGCGTCGATTCTGGCCGGCCGGTCGCGCCGGTCCACGATTCCGGCCAACGCACCGCCAAAGTCGTGGGTGGGGGTCCGCCCACGAGAAAACGAGCGGCGGTTCGCGTTCCTGCTGCACCCGTTGGACCTGAAAAGCATCGTGGATTTCGATCCGTCGCTGGCCACGTTGTCCGGCGAAGCGCTGGAACAGGTTTCGCAGAATTTCTCGAGTATTCTCAAGCCATTTGTGCTTAGTCGTGGCCGCGTGAAGTCGGCGACGGGCGTGACGGCATACGGCGAATTCATCACACTCCCGTGGACCGCGGCCCAACTCGCTGGCATGCGGCGAAAAGACGCGATGGAGCACGTCCGCGGCGCGGTCCGCCTCGCAAAGAGTCGCGGGGCGCAGATGGTTGGGCTGGGCGCGTTCACCTCCGTGGCGACGCTCGCTGGTCAGGCGGTCGCCGACGAAGGGGTGGCAATCACCACCGGCAATTCGTTCACCGCCGTGGCGTCCGTCGCGGCCATGAATAAGGCGCTCGCGCTGGTCGGCCCCCGTCGCGAGCCGGTGACCGCGGCCGTCGTCGGCGCGACCGGCGCGATCGGCCGGGCCATGGCTCAGTTGCTCGCCGAACAGGTCGGCACGCTCCTCCTCGTTGGCAATCCCGACTCCGCCGAAGACGTCGTGCGCGAGCGGCTGCTGAAGGTCGTCGCCGACATTTCAGAATTCGTGGCCGCCCGGCAGGCCGAGGGAGCGACGTTCGCTCGCGGCACGTTCGCGGAAGAACTGCTAGCACTACCACAGAGTCTCGACCGTGACGGAGCGGTTGCTCGGCTCGAGCGGTCCGGTCGACTGGTTCTTAGCCGTGACCCGAAAGCGGCGGCCCGACAGGCGCACGCTGTGGTGACGGCGACGAGTGCGACCGGGACGGTCATCGGTCCGGGCGACCTGCGGCCTCACGCGGTCGTTTGCGACGTGTCGCGGCCGGCCAACGTGAGCCGCGAGTGCATGGCCGCCCGGCCGGACGTGCTCGTCATCGACGGCGGGGTCATCGCCGTGCCCGACGGGTCGGCGCTCGGCCAGTTCGGCATGGGCGAGGGGCTCGTCTACGCCTGCATGGCCGAAACGATGATGCTCACTCTCGCCGGACACTTGCAGCACACCAGCCTGGGCGCGGACCTGTCGTCCCAGACGCTGCGGCAGCTTCGGTCGCTCGCGGACCAGCACGGCTTCCGGGTTGCTAAACTCCGCAGCTTCGGGCGGCCGCTGGAAGATGCACTGCACGTCACCCGCCGCGGGGCGTGATGGGGACGTCACCGGGAAGGAAGGCCGCAAAGAATACGAACGCGCGTAACACCCGGCGATTTCGGCCGCTTAGAAACGCGTGGGACGGTGAAGCTTTTGACGAGGAGGACCGATACGTGGCGAAAATCACAGCAAGCGAAGAGCAGGTCTTCCACGTCGCCGCCAGCCCGGACCGGGTGTACGCGTTCTTCACCGACCTGGACAAGATCCGCGACATCACGCCCGGCGTCGAGCGGTGCGAACGACTGCCGGACGGCGGCGTCCGCTGGGTCCTGGAAGAGAAGGTTGACAAAGGCATCCGCTTCCAGGCCGACTTCGTCGTCGCCTACGACGGCAACGGCACTGACCACGTCCTTTGCCGGTTCGTCGACGGGAACATGGTCAACGACTGGGACGCCTGGATCAAACCGATCCCCGGCGGCACCGAGATTCGCTATCGCGAGACGGTCGCCCCCGAACTGCCGATCACGCCGGTGCTCGCCCTCTTGATCAAGCCGTTGGTCGCGCGGGAGTTGCGGAACGGCGTCAACCGTTTCCTGGACCGCGTCCGCGAAGTGCTCGCCAACTAACGAACAGCCAACGCCCCAACCGAATTGGAGGACTACTGCAATGTCTCTCGCAATCGCTGCACGCCCGAATCACGCCCCGGCCGTCCAACCCGAGCACCGCAACGTTCCGACCTTCCTCCGCGCCGAGCGGGCTCTGCTCGAGCGGTTGATGCCGGGGCTCGACGCGGCTCTGAAAGCCGTGCCGCTCAACGTCCTCGAAGGCCGGGGTAACCCCGCCATCAAGATGTTCAAAGAGGCCAAGGGGCCGGGGCTCTTAATCCCGAAGCACTACGGCGGCATGGGGGCGAATTCGCCAGAGGGCGTGCGGGTCCTGCGGGCGATTGCGAGCCGATCACCGTCGCTGGGCATCGTCTGCACGATGCACAACTTCTCCGTCTCGACGCTGGTCGAGTGGGCGGTTTTCGGCGAGGAGTACGGCGAGGTCATACTGTCCAGCCTGGCCGAGAACTCCTTGTACCTCGCCTCCGGTTTCGCCGAGGGCCGTTCCGGCTCAAAACCGCTGGACATGACCATGAAGGCGCGACGGGCGCCCGCTGGCGGGTGGCTCGTCTCCGGCCGCAAAAAACCCTGCACGCTGACCTGGTCGATGGACTTTCTGACCTGCGGCCTGGTCGCTGAGACCGAACCCGGCGTCTGGCGCCGCGGCGTCGGGCTGGTGCCGGCCGACTCGCCCGGCATCGAGCGGAAGCCATTTTGGAACAGCCATGTGCTCGGCGGGGCTGAGAGCGACGAGGTCAACGTGACCGATGTGCATGTCCCCGACGACTTCGTGTTTGTCGCGGAGGCAGATGCGGTGCTTGACCCGGTCGAGGTCACCGGTTACGTCTGGCTGCAACTAGCCCTCACCTCCACGTACCTCGGCATCGTCAGCAACCTGGTGGAACGCCTGCTCGCCTCCGGGAAAGGGACGCCCGAGGAACGCGGGTTCGTGGTCGCGCAGGTCGAATCGCTGTCAGCGATGGCCGACGGCATCGCCTACGCACTCGACGCCCGCGAAGATCGCGAACCGCTACTGGCCCGCGCCCTGGCGATGCGGTTCGCCGCGCAAGGCACGATTGAGACGGTCGCGATGCGGTGCGCGGAATTGCTCGGCGGGCTGGCGTTCATCGGCTCCTCCGAGGTGGCCTATCTGTTGTGCGCGGCGAGGGCGCTGGCCTTCCATCCGCCGACGCGGCTGCAAGCGATGCGAGCACTAGACGAGTACGCCCGCGGTGGGGCGCTCGACGTGGCGTGAATTTGGTGAGTGGTGAGTGGTGAGTGGTGAGTAAGGAACATGAAGACCAAAATCCTTGCCCATAGCCGATTCGACGCGATGCTCGTGTTGTTGGCGCTGGTGCAATTTGGCGTCCTGGTCTACGGCGTCGCGACGTTGGGGGCGGTGCACTGGGGGGTAAGTCTCGCGATGGGACTCTCTTCGGCGTTCCTGATGGGCACGAACTTCCAATGCATCGCCCACAACTTCATCCACAACCCGTTCTTTACGAGCCAGCCGCTGAATGCGGCGTTTGGCATGTTTAACTCCCTACTGGTGGGCGGGCCGCAAACGCTGTATCGGCTGCATCACCTGAATCACCACCGTTACAACAACGACCTGCCCGATCCGGGAACAGGCACGACGCGGGACCTCAGCTCCACGTTTCGCTTCGGCAAGCCGCCCGAGGAAGAGGGCTTTCTGACCTACTCCCTGCTCGGGTACTTCCGGTCCGACTTCGGCGCACTGCTGACCGAGGCGGAATGCCGCGGCCTACGACACGCCGTGCGGCGCGAGTTCGTCGGCGTGCTCGTGATGGTCGCGGCGTTCGGCTGGCTCAACTGGCTCGGGCTCATGGTTTTCTACCTGCCGGTGTGGTTGCTCGGTAACATTTTCGCGCAGGCGGAGAACTACGTGGAGCACCACGGGGCGACGCCTGGCGATCGCAGGACGGACTCCGTCAGTTGCTACGGCCGGCTTTACAACCTCGTGTGGTTCAATAACGGCTACCACCAGGAACACCACTACCGCCCACAGCTGCATTGGACGCGCCTGCCCGAGGTGAAGGCGCTGTTGCCGAACGAGACAGAGCGGCGCGTGGCCCGCGGTGCGCACTGGTTCAACTTCGGCGGCGTCAAGGCCGGCAGCGTCAGGGACGGGCAATGACGTCGGTCCGCGAGACCAACGGTGTCCAATATGAAGCCGATGGCCCGAATTTGACGATGGGGTACAGACCGATGAGAACAACGCTTTTTGCCCATAGCCGACGCGACGGCCTGCTCGTGTTGCTCGCGTTAGCACAATTCGGCCTGCTGCTCCACGGCGTGCTGACAATCGGATCAGTTGCATGGGACGTAAGCCTGGGCACCGGCCTGCTCTCCGCCTTCTTGATCTGCACAAACTACATGTGCATCGGGCACAATTTCGTCCACAACGCGTTCTTCACGAACGTTCGGCTGAATAATGCGTTTGCCGTACTTAACTCGGTGCTCATCGGCGCGCCGGAGACGTTGCACCGCCTACATCATTGGCAGCACCACAGGTACAACAACGACGCCCAGGATCCGGTGACTGGGACGACCAAAGACTACACCTCCACTTGGCGCTACGGCAAATCGCGGGAGGAAGAGGGCTT
>DATJGQ010000619.1:0-2982 GCA_035494815.1 Gemmataceae bacterium | reverse complement strand
CGACGAACCGCCCGTCGCCACTCAGGGCGGGCGGCAAGGTGTTGCCGTTGCCGGTCCCGCCGGCGGTGCCGGACGGCTGGTCGCCGGCCGTCCCCGCCGTGGTGCTCACGCTCGCCAGCGAGGTCGTGCCGGCCGCCAGGTCGCGCACGAAGACGTCGCGGCCGTTGTTATTGTCGGTGACGTTCGCGACCAGGTCCGTCGCGTCGCTCGCGAAGGCGACGACGTTGCCGTCGTCGGAGATCGCCGGCGCGTACGACGCGCCGTTCCCGCCGATGTTCGCCGCCATCCCGCCCGTCCCGCTCTCCACGGCGGACGCGTCGGACACGAGCGTGGTCGTATTCGCGTCCAGGTCGCGGACGTAGACGTCGGCCTTGCCGGTGCCGTTCGCGTCGGTGAAGTTCGGCACGAGGTTGGTCGCGTCGCTGGCGAACGCCACCGACCGGCCGTCGCCACTGATCCGCGGCGACATGACGGCCGCGCCGGCCGCGCCCGTGCCGGCGGCGTCGGGGCTGGCGAGCGTAATGGTCCCGTTCTGCGCGCCGCCGCTGTTGTCGTAGACGAACACCTGGTCGTTCCCGTTGGCCGCGGTGCCGCTCACCAACTGGTCGTCGCTGAGGAACGCGACGTACCGCCCGTCGTTGCTGATCGTCGGCGCCGCCGCCGTCCCGGTGCCGCCCGACACGGCCGCGGTCAGCAGGGTGATCGCGTTGGCCGCCCCCGGCTGCACTTGAAGGTCGCGGAGGAACACGTCCGGCGCCCCGCCGTCGCCGCTGTCGGCGCCGGACAGGTTGCTGGCCGTGCTCACGAACGCGACGTACCGCCCGTCGTCACTGATGACCGGGTCGTATGAGCCGGCGGACCCGCCGGGTACGGTCGCGGACCCGCCGGCCGCATCGACCGTGACCAGGGCCGTCGTGCCGGACTGGGTGTCGCGGACGAAAACGTCGGGGGCGTTGTTGTTGTCGTTGGCGACCAGGTTGCTGGCGGCGCTGACAAACACGACGTACCGCCCGTCGGCCGAGATGCCGACCCCGCCGGTGGGCGAAACGCCGGCGGTGCCCACGTCCCCGGACGCGCCGTTGCCCGACCCGCTGTTGTCGGCCGCGATGCTGACGAGCGCCGTGGTGTTCGCCTGCGTGTCGCGGACGAAGACGTCGCGGGCGCTGTTGTTGTCGTTGCCGTTGGCGACCAGATCGCTGGCGTCACTGGTGAACGCGACGTACCGCCCGTCGGCGCTGATCGCGGGCTGGAGGAACGCCCCGCCGGCGCCCGCCCCGGAAGCCGCACCGCCCGGCGCGGTGCCGCCGGAGTTCACGCTGACGAGGGAGACGGACAGCAGCCGGCGTTCCTCCAGGGGCTCCGCCATGCGGCACCCGCTGTCGGGGAGCCTGGCGGCGGCGGCGGTTCGGGCTGCGGCGAAATGGTGTCGCCGGCGGGTGGCATGATGACTACTGCGCATTGGGGTTCTCCTATCCGCGCTTGGGTGATGTGCGGGCCCGTTGGGGTGGGCCCATCGGCTGTCGGTCGCGTTTCCTGCGACGGTCCGGCGGCGACGGGAAACACCCCGGGGGGCTTCCCCGCGCCGCCACAGCAACCCCCTCTAGCAGCGCCACCTTCCCGCTTCCAACGGCCAATCTCGCGCCCCCACTCGAATTCTGCCTGACTCAGCCCACCCGCGGCTTTTCCGCGGCCGGGCCGAGGAATTCCCGGGGTTGGTTCGCGCCATCACCACATTGCCGCGTGGGCGCTTTCACGGCGACTTGTCACCGTCGCTTCGCGTCGGAGGGTGCGACAGGACTCCCGCCCGGCCTCCGTGTCACACTCCATTGACACACCCTTGCGCCGGGCCCTTGAGCCAACGTGCGGCGGCAGTTACGTCCGATCATCTCCTCAGCGGCGACGCTATTTCGCACGTAAGGCGCGCCTGGCGCGCCACTTGCGGAAGTGTGGCTGGGCAATCATTGACTCACGTCAGGATGACACGAACCGCCCAGGGATGAACGGGCGACGGGCGCGATACGCGCGCGGTCACCCGATCAGATTCCGTCCAACGCGAGGTTGCCGCGAATCGGCAATCGGGTGTCGCGAGGACGGCTTCGCCAGGGAACGGCGCGCGTCAGGGAAGACCCACCCAGTGCGTTAGGTTGAGGGAACCGCCGCCCGGAGCGTCTCCGGGTGGCATGGGCGTATGACCGCACAGCGATCTGTACCGATGCCGCGCTCGTCAGCCATCCTCGCACCACCCCGACGCCACCGTGCGTCCGCTGCGGAACAACGGGTCCGTCTGCGTAAGCCGCGCCGCGCGGCCGACCCGCTGCCGGAGCTTCGGCCGATGCTGGCGGTGCTTGGGACGTTGCCGCCGGACCCGCAAAAGTATGCGTTTGAGTTCAAATGGGACGGCGTCCGCGCGATGTGCCATTGCGACGCCGGCCCGCGCGGCGGCGCCGCGCGGCTGCGGCTGTTCGCGCGGAGTGGGATCGACATCACGGGCCGCTACCCGGAGCTGCACGCGCTGGCCTATGCGCTCGGCCGCCCGGCCATGTTGGACGGCGAGATCGTCGCGCTCGACGAGGACAACCGCCCCAGTTTCGCGCGGCTGCAGCGGCGGATGCACGTATCCGACCCGCGGGTTTCGATGCGCCTGTCGGGCATCGTGCCCGCGTGGTACGTGCTGTTCGACCTGCTCTACCTCGACGGCCGCGACCTGACCCGCCTGCCGTACACCGAGCGCCGCGCGATGCTCGAGGAGCTGACGCTCGCCGGGCCCTCGTGGAATCTGACGCCGGCCCAGGAGGGGGACGGCCAGGCGATGCTCGACGTCGCGAGGCAGAACCGGCTGGAGGGGATCGTCGCCAAGCGGCTGGACAGCCCCTATGAGTTCGGCCGGCGGTCGCCGAGCTGGATCAAGATCAAGCTGGTCGGCCGCGACGAGTTCGTCGTCGGCGGCTGGGTGCCGGAGAAGGGCAACGCGGCGACCGACCG
>DATJGQ010000618.1:0-4597 GCA_035494815.1 Gemmataceae bacterium | reverse complement strand
TATGATCTGACAGCCGACTTTGCCCGCTTCCCCTCGTCGTGCGTAAAATACAAGATCTATGGCCGCCAACTTTGAACTCGTCAGCGAATACCAGCCCGCCGGCGATCAGCCGCAGGCGATCGACAAGCTCGTCGCCGGCTTCAACGGCGGCCAAACCCGCCAGTGCCTCCTCGGCGCCACCGGCACCGGCAAAACGTTTGCCGCGGCGCACGTCATCCAACAACTCCGCAAGCCGACGCTGGTCCTTTCGCACAATAAAACGCTCGCCGCCCAGCTTTACAAGGAGTTCAAGGGCTTCTTTCCGCACAACGCCGTCTGCTACTTCGTCAGCTACTACGACTACTACCAGCCGGAGGCCTACATCCCCCAACGGGACATCTACATCGAAAAGGACGCCTCGATCAACGAGAACCTCGACCGCCTCCGGCTCGCCGCGACAAGCGCCCTGGTCAGCCGCGAGGACGTGATCATCGTCGCCAGCGTCTCCTGCATTTACGGCCTCGGCAGCCCGACCGATTACAAGCGCATGCTCGTGCGGCTGGCGAAGGGCGAAGTCATCGACCGCGACCAACTGCTGCTCAAGCTCGTCGACGTGCAGTACCAGCGGAACGACGTCGCCTTCGAGCGCGGCAAGTTCCGCGTCCGCGGCGACACGGTTGAAGTCTGGCCGGCGTACGAGGAGTACGGCCTGCGGATCGAACTGTTCGGCGACGAGGTCGATTCGCTCTCCATCATCAACCCGACCACCGGCGAAGTCACGCGGCCGCTCGACGAGATGTTCATCTACCCCGCCAAGCACTTCGTCACGCCGGAGTACCGGATCAAGGAAGCGATCCAGGGGATCGAGCAGGAGTTGGCCGAGCGGCTGGAGGTGTTCAAGAACGAGGGCAAACTCCTCGAGGCGCAGCGGCTGGGGGCGCGGACGCGCTATGACATGGAGATGCTCCGCGAGGCCGGGTATTGCGCGGGCATCGAGAATTACGCCCGCTGGTTTTCCGGCCGCAAGCCGGGCGAACCGCCGTACACGCTCATCGACTTTTTTCCGCAGGATTTCCTGCTGATCGTGGACGAATCGCACGTGACGCTGCCGCAAGTCCGCGGCATGTTCGCGGGCGACCGCTCGCGGAAAGAAACGCTCGTCGAGCACGGTTTTCGTCTGCCGAGCGCTCTCGACAACCGGCCGCTCAAATTCGAGGAGTTCGAGGGGCACATCGCACAGGTGCTCTACATGTCCGCCACGCCCGGGCCGCTGGAACTGGAGCGGTGCGGCGGCGAGGTGGTCGAACAAGTCATCCGGCCGACCGGGCTCATCGACCCGGTTATCCACGTCAAACCGGCCCGGGGACAGGTGCCGGACCTGGTCAAAGAGATTCAGACGCGGGCGGCGCGGAAGGAGCGGACGCTGGTCACGACGCTCACGAAGCGGCTCGCCGAAGATCTGGCGAATTACTTCCGCGAGTCGGGCCTGCGGTGCAAGTGGCTGCACTCGGAACTCGACGCGATCGAGCGGGTGCAAACGTTGCGCGAGTTGCGCGAGGGGGCGTTCGACGTGCTCGTCGGCGTCAACCTGTTGCGGGAGGGCCTCGACCTGCCGGAGGTGTCGCTGGTCGCGATCCTCGACGCGGACAAGGAGGGCTTCCTCCGCAGCGGCACGTCGCTGATCCAGACGATCGGCCGGGCGGCCCGCAACGTCAACGCCGAGGTGATTCTTTACGCCGACCACGTCACCGACTCGATGCAACGGGCGATGGACGAGACGAACCGCCGCCGGGCGCTGCAGGAGGAGTACAACCGCGTACACGGCATCACGCCGCGGTCGGTCAAGACGGCCATCGCGACGGTGATCGAAGAAGAGGTGAGCGCCCACAAGCATGCGGTCGAAGCGGCGGGCCTGCCGGCGGAGGATTACGTCACGGAGGAATACATCGAGGAGTTGCAGAAGGAGATGCTTGCCGCGGCCGCGAACCTCGAGTTCGAGCGGGCGGCCCAGATCCGCGACCGGATCTCGAAACTCAAGGGCGAGCCAGTGCCCGTCGGGCCGCAAGCGAAGAAGCGGCGTGGCCGCAAGCCGCCGCGTCGTGGCATGCCGGCGTAGCCGATCCGCGGTCTATTTCGGCCGCCCGACGAAGCAGCCGGGGGTGGATCGGTTTAATTCCTCGATCAGCGGCCGTGCCTGTTCGGCGTATCGACTCGGGTCGAGGTGCGCGGCTTGCTGCAAATGCTGCAGCGCGTTGGCCGGGCGGCCGCCGAGTTGGTAGTGGCGGCCGAGTTGGAAGTGGAAGTGGGCCGCGGCGGCGGGCAGGCGGGTCATCGCTTCGCGATACGCGGCCTCGGCGTCGCCGGGGCGTTTCATCGCGCGGGCGTTGAACGCCAGGCCGTCGTAGGCCTGTACTCGGTTCGCGATCGCTTCGGGGCCTTCGCCAAGCACCGCCAGCGCCTTTCGATAGAGAACGCTGCTCTCCTCATAGCGCTTTTGTTTCTGTCGGACGACCGCGAGCAACTGCGCGGCATTCGCGTCGGTGTCCTGAAGCGGTTCAGTCAAGGCTGCGGCATCGTCGAGTCGGCCGAGGACGCCGACGAGGCGGGCGCGTTCGACGCGGGCGGCGGGCGACGCACTTTCGGGCAACGGCCGCGCGACCGCCTTCTCCAGCGCCCGCCACCGTTCATCGACCTTCGCGAGTTGCAACGACGGCGGCTGGCCAGCGACCGGAGCCGTGCTGCCGAGACGGGTCAGCCCGGCGAGTGAGCGGCGGGCGTCGGCGAGGCGAAGTTCGGAGAGAGCTTCGGCGGCCTGACGGGCCCAGAGATCGGCGAGGCGATCGGCGAAAAGCGCGGGCGGGGCGAGAGCGGCGAGAGCGGCGAGGGCGGCGAGGGCGAGGGCGAGCCGCGGAGGGCGGGCCGGGAAGCGGCCCGCATAGCCGCAAGCGGCCAGACACCAGGGCAGCTCCAGGATCAGGGCCCATGCCGTCCGTACGAACACGCGTTCGACGAAGCCGGCGCCAGCGCGGTCGAGGGCCGACCCGAGCATCGGCCCGACAGCGAAACTCGCCGAGGCAAGGACCGCGCCGACGATCGCCGACACGACCGCGAATCTTGGGCCCCTTGGCGGCTGAGTCGGCCTCAAGACCATCGCGAACCCGATCGCCAATGGAACCGACGCGAGCAGGTGGACGACGGCGAGGCGCGGCGCGGCGAACGGCAACGGCGGGTCGCCGGCGCACAGGAGTGCGAGCCCCGGCACGACCAAGGCCAACGCCACGCCGATCAGCCAGTCGGTTCCGCGCATGGGCAAGAAGCCGTCCCAGAAAGAAATCATTGAGCCCGCGGCGCGTCGGCCAGAGCCGCGACTGTAAGGGAGGGGGCGCCCGCTCCCTTACGGTCGCGGCACTGACGCGTCTGCGCCGAACCCTCGGCCCCGAGCGCCCGCGCCGTTTCCGGCCGCCGCAGCTTCCAGATCAGCCCGTCGTAAGCGTAATGCAGGAACGCCGCCCACAGGTTCAGGCCGACCCACCAGTCGAACCCGCGTGGCTGCACCGCCGCGGATACCAGGCCGAAGACGAGCACGTACGCCGCCAACAGCGTCAGCCAATGCCGGGCGAGCGTCCGGAAGAGGCCGCCGCCGCCGACGGACTGCCGCCGCCAGGCATAGTGCGTCACCAGGGCGAGGTACTCGACCGCGTGAAACGTCGCCCCCGCCGCCGTGAGCGCGAGCACGAGCACGCCCTGCCCCGCCACTAACGCCCCCAGCAACGCCGCGTACAAGCCGACGACGCTCGCCAGGTAAATCGACTTGCCCGGCCGGCGCCCGGGGCCCGTCATCAGTTCCGGCACCAGCAGCGTCGCGGCGAGCACCATGGCTGCCGCGTCGAACGCCGGCAACCACGTCGCGGCCGCCGGCCACTCCTCCAGCCAACCGGTCGTCCAGCCCGCCGTTCGCGCGATCACGTAGAAGACGAACAGCCGCAATCCGTGCTTCTCCCAGCGCGGCCGTCCGCCGCCGGATTTCAGCGAATAAACGCGCAACACGCCGGCGTGTTGCGACGCGAAATGCCAGCCGTTCCAGATGTAATAGACGAGTAACAGGCACAGAAACCCGCCGAACGTCAGGTACACTCCCGCGACGGCCAGCGCCGCCAGCATCGCTAAGCCGACGAACAACCGGTCACGACCCGTCCGGCGGTCCGGATCGGCGGCGACGAGCAAAAGCGTGATCCACCGGTGCGGCGTCGTCAGGAAATAGATCTGCCAGAACTCGATATGGACAGCGCCATCGGCGGCGACGTAGCCCGGCACCAGCGCCAAGAGCCAGCCGAGATTGGCCAGAAACAACAGGTCGAACGCGGGCGACACGAGCCAGTCGCCCACAGGTCGTGCGACGGTCGCGGGGCCGGAGGAACTGGCCACCGATGAAAGTCCTCAAAAGAAGGGATGAGGGATGAAGAAAGGGGTGAGGGATGAGGGATAAGGGATGAAAGAAGAGGCATTCTCCTTTCATCCCTCATCCCTCATCCCTCATCCCTCATCCCTCTCCCTTTCCTCATCCCTCATCCCTCATCCCTTTCTACTCACGGCAGAATCACGCCGAAGCGGCTGCGGA
>DATJGQ010000617.1:0-9511 GCA_035494815.1 Gemmataceae bacterium | reverse complement strand
TTGGCCGCGGAAGGCGTTCGAGTCGAAGGCGACCGCCGAGCAGGCCAAGACCGGCTTGACCTACCGCGAGCTCGAGGAGTCGGACGTCGTCGGGGCCGTCAAGTTTCCGAAGGTGTGGACCGACTACCGCAAGCAGAAGATCAAGGCGGGCGTGTACACCATGCGGGTCGGCTGGCAGCCGATGGACGGCGATCACATGGGCACCGCGCCGTTCAACGAGTTCTGCCTGTTGTCGCCGGCCGCGAAGGACCAGAGCGGCGATAAGCTGCCCGCCAAAGCACTGCACGAGTTAAGCGCGCAGGCGGTCGGCTCGAGTCACCCGGGCGTCATGCTCCTCTTTCCCAACCCGAAGCCCGCCGACGAACCGGCCGTCGAATCCAAGCCGAATAACATTTGGCTGCTGAATTTCAAGCGGCCCGTGACGGCGGCCGGGCAGAAGGCGTCTCTCGGGTTTAGCCTTGTCGTCATCGGGCAGACGATGTCGGAGTGACTGCCGAAATGGGACTTATGGGACCTATGAGACTCATGAGTCCCATAAGCCCCATGACACCACCACCCGCCCGCGACAGGTTAGAATGGCTTAGATGCCATCAAGCCTGCAAGCCCGTCTCGACGCCCTCGGCCGGTCCGGGCCGGAACGAGTCGTGCCGGCGGTGGACTTCGTCCTGGAAGAATCGATCCGCCGCGCCGCGAGCGATGTGCATTTCGAGCCGACGCCGGCCGCCCTGGAAATCCGCATGCGCGTCGACGGCGTGCTCAACCCCGCGGCGACGCTGCCGCGCGAACTCGCCCCGAACGTAATCGCCCGCCTCAAAGTCCTCGCCGACCTGCTCACCTACCGCGTGGACATCCCGCAGGAGGGCGGCATGCGACCCGGCGGCGCGACGCGCACCGAAGATATGCGGGTCAGCACCTTTCCGACCGTCCACGGCGAAAAGGCCGTCGTCCGCATCTTTAACAACTCCGCCCAACTGCTCGATCTCGATCAACTCGGGCTGCGGCCCGACGTCTCTAAATCGCTAACGGGACTGCTCAGCGAACGCACCGGGGCGGTCTACCTGACCGGGCCCAGCGGCAGCGGTAAGACCACGACGATCTACGCCTGCCTGCGCCGCCTGGCCCACGACGGCGGCCGCAACATCGTCACCATCGAAGATCCGGTCGAGCGGTGGGTCGAAGGCGTGAGCCAATCGCAGGCCCGACCGGGGACGGAGTTCGACTTCGCCCGCGGCCTGCGGAGCCTGCTGCGGCAAGACCCGGACGTCATCATGGTCGGCGAGATTCGCGACCGCGAGACGGCGGCGGTCGCCAGCGAAGCGGCGCTGACCGGACATCTGGTCTTCAGTACGCTGCACGCCGGCTCCGCGTGCGGCGTCGTCGGCCGGCTATTGGAAATGGGCGTCGAACCGTACATCCTCACGAGCGGCATCAAGGGGATTCTGAACCAACGGCTGCTCCGCCGATTGTGCGAAGGCTGTCGTCGGCGCGTCGGGGCCTCGTGGGAGCCGGCCGGCTGTGAGCGGTGTGGCGGCGCCGGCTACCGCGGACGACTGCTCATCGCCGAGCTGCTGACGCCGGACGCCGATTTCCGGCGGGCCATCCTCGCCAAGGCCGACACCGAAGCGCTGGAAGCCGTCGCCGGCAAATCGGAGTGGCAGTCGCTCCGGGCCGCCGCGGACGCCGCCGTCGCCGCCGGCCAGACGACCGCCGAGGAAGTCGCCCGGGTGCTCGGGCCCCAGCCTTTCGCTCGCTAATCCCGAACCGCCGTTGTATGATGGACGGTACCAGATCTAGCCCGCGTCGGGACGACAAGCCGATGAACGCTGACGAACTTGTTGCGCTGAACGATCAAATCGCGGGCATGGCGCGGGCCGGACTGCCGCTGGACGCGGGACTCAACAGCCTCGCCACGGAAATGGGCCACGGCCGGCTGCGGCGTGTCACAGAGGCGATCGTCGACGACCTCCGCGCGGGAGCGACGTTGCCGGAAGCGGTCGCCCGCCGGCAAAAGGAGCTGCCGCCCTACTACGCCAACCTGATCAGCGCCGGCGTCCGCACCGGCCGCCTGCCCGAGGTGCTCGCCACCCTGACTACGTACGCCAAGACGGTGGCGGTCACCCGGATGATCATACTCGATTCAATGTTCTACCCGGTCGTGGTGTTGACCTTCGCTGTCGTCCTCCTGGCCGCGCTGGTGTTTTTCGTCCTGCCGCAGTTCGACGCGATCTTCAAAGACTTCAACATGCGACTGCCGATGTTGACCGAGTGGGTGTTGACCATCGGCCGCTATCCGATCCAGATACTGACGCCTCTGGTTTTGGCACTGCTCGGGCTGTTGATCGTCTGGATGGTGCTGCGGCCGACGCGGAAAGGCCAGCGGCTGTGGGCGTGGGTGCTCTACAGCATTCCGCTCGTGGGCACGCTCGTCCGCGCGGCGCGGCTATCGGCGTTCGCCGACCTGATGGCCGTTCTCGTCGAGTACGAACTGCCGTTGCCCGAGGCGTTCCGGCTGGCGGGCGGGGCAACGACCGACCCGCTGATGGCCCGCGACGCGGACGAGATTCACGGCCTGCTCGTCGAGGGGGCGACGCTGAGCGAGGCGCTGCGGGGCCGCGGCCTGTTGCCGGAATGGGTCGCCTGGATGGCCGGCGCCGGGGCGCAGCGCGGGGCGCTCGCCCCGACCCTACGGCAGATCGCCGAGTTGTACCGCCGGCAGGTCGAGGCCCGCGCGGCCCTGCTTCGGACGGTGCTGCCCGCGTTCATGATCATCGCCACCGCCGGGCTGCTCGTCGGCATCTTCGCCATCACCACCATGCTGCCGATGATCAAGCTCCTCGAAGGGCTGGCCAAGTAGCGTCCCGCGATGGGTACCATCCGCAAAGTTTTCACCGTGCTCGCGCTCATCGCGGGCAGCCTCCTCCTGCTCGGGCTGGTCGCCGTCGGCCTGATCATGGCCGGCGTCCCGGTGGGCCTACCGCTCTTGCTGTTCGGGATGCTCGGCATCGGCTGGGTCGCCTACGCCTACTTCCGGTACCGGCAGGCGCGACAGGACGAACTACTGCAGGTGATCACGGCGGCCCTCGAGGCGGGGCTGCCGTTGTCGCCCGCGATCCGGGCCTACTTGCGCGACCGACCGCACGAGGAGGAGGGCGGGGTGTGGGACGCATTACTGCTCTTCGTGATGCCGCCCGCGTTTCTCCTTTGGCACCAGCGGCAGGGCTTTGACCACAAGGTCGAGGAGGTGGCGGATCTCCTGGACGACGGCCTGTCGCTGCCCGAGGCGCTGCAGAGCGTGCCGGGGGCCGCGCCGAAGGAAGTCCGGGTCGCCGCCGAGGTCGGCCAGGCGACCGGCCGGCTCGCCATCTGCCTGCGGCGGTCCAACCGCGAGCGGCTCGCCGGCGCGTGGCTGGAGATCGTCCCGCGGCTGCTCTACCCGGTGCTGCTCCTGCTGTTCATCACCGGCATCGGCGGGTTTCTCCACGTTCAGATCATGCCCAAGATGAGGAAGATCTTCTCCGATTTCGACGAACCGCTGCCGGCCATGACGAGCCGACTCGGCTGGCTTTTCGACTTCCTGCGCGAGAGCGAACGGCTGGTGGGGCTGGTGGTCATGTCCGGAATCCTGGCCGTCTCGGTGCTGATCGCCAGCCCGGCGGTGCGCTGGCATCTGCCGCTGCTCGGCCGACTCTATCGATGGGACGTCCAGGGACTCGTGCTGCGGATGCTCGGGGCGTTACTGGAGGCGGGCCGACCGGCGCCGGAAGCGCTCGAGCGGCTGGCCGCGGCCGAGGAGTTCCCGCCGGTGGTGCGGCGGTGCATCGACTCGGCGCATCGGCGGGTTGTCGCCGGTGAACCGCTGGCCGCGTCGCTCCGACGGGCCGGCCTGTTACCACAGTCGATGGTCGCGCTCGTACAGACCGCCGAGCGGCTGAACAACCTGCCGTGGGCGCTCCGCGAAATGGGCGAACTGCTCTCCGGCCGCGCGGTTCGCATGGCCCGGCGGACCTCGCTGGTCGTGGCCCCGCTCCTCGTGCTCGCGGTCGGGGCCGTGGTCGCGTGTGTCGCCGTCGGCATGTTCATGCCCCTGATCTCCCTGTTGACGAGGCTTGCCGAATGAATACTCACATTCGCCGGCGGTCCGGCTTCACGATCATGGAGACCGCCATCGCGCTGGCGCTCTTGTCCTTCGCGATGGTGCTCGTCGCTCAGTTGGGCACGTGGACGCTGGCCGAACGGGCGCGGGCGGAGGAACGATTGGCGGCGATCGAGGGCGTCGCGAACGTCCTGGAGGCGGCACGGGCGCGACCATGGGCCGAACTCACTCCCGAATGGGCGGCGGATCAACGACTCACCGACGACCTGGCCGATCGCTTGTACCAGGTGGTCCTGACCGTGCGCGTCGAGCCGGAGCCCGACCGCCCGCGAATGAAACGCGTGACCGCGCAAATCGCCTGGACGCACGCCGACGGCGCGACCGCCCGGACGGCCGCGGCCGTCGGACTCTTCGCCGATCGGGGAGGTGCGCCATGAGCACTCGCGGGCGAGCGGGGTTCACGTTGCTCGAAATGCTCGTCGTGATATTCGCGATGTCGATCGCGTTCGGCTTCGGCGGAACGATCCTGTTGGCGGCGCTGCGGATCGATCAGGCGGGGGCGGCGACGTTGCGGCTGATGGCGTGGCGGACGGAGTTGGCGGATCAGTTCCGCAGCGACGTCGCCCGCGCCGACGCCGCGCCGCAACGTCTCGGCGAACTGACCGCCGGGCCGACCTGCCTGATCCTTCACCGGCCCGACGGTGGGCACATCGTCTATCAATGGCACGACGACGGGCGATTGGAGCGCATTGCCCGGGCCGCCGACGGGGAAACGCGCCGCGTGTTGCCGGTCGGAGCGTCGAACGTGACGGTCGAGTTCGGGCGCGGCGACGGGGCCAGGCCGCTCATGACACTGCGTTTGGTCGAGACCCCGCCGTCGGGGTCGGCCCGCCGCGTCGAAGTGTCCGCGCTTTTGGGAGGTGACCTGCGATGACTGAGCCCGCCATCATCCGCCGCAAGTCGCCCCGCTCGGGCATCACCGTGATGTGGGTTCTGATCATCCTCACGGTGATCGCGGCGACGTCGGCGACGGCCGCGTGGCAGTTCAGCGCCGGCCGCCGCACCCTGGAACGACGCCTGAATCGCGTGCAGGCGCTCTGGCTGGCCCGCGCCGGAGGTGAGATCGCTGCCGCACGGCTGTTGGCCGAGCCCGACGCCTACACCGGCGAGACGGCCGCGCCGATCGCCGAATCGCGGGTCCGCATCACCGTCGAGAAAGACGCGGCCCGGGCAAACACCTACAAGGTTCGCTGCGAGGTCAAGTACCCCGAAGAGGGCCCGGGCGCGGTCAGCGTCGCCGAGTCCTGGATGGCGACGCGACGAGCGGACCCGCCCGCCGTGCGGTTGGAAGTTGTTGACGAAGAGGCAGCAGGCTCTCAGCCCGGCCCGTGACCGTAAATGTGCTGGATCGGGGTCTTGTGGCCCCAGGCGATCTGGTCGCGGGTCAGTCCGAAGACGGCGGCGATGCGGTCGCGCTCCTGCGGGCTCGGCGTCCATCGGCCCAGCGCGATCGCCAGCACCCGCTGCTCGTCCACGCCCGACTGCTCCGCGAGTTGCCGCGCGTCGATGCCCTTCTCGGCGCACAACTGATCGACGCTCTTACCGCTGTCGGTCATCGGTTGCGTCCTCGTTTCACGGGCTGCGGCCGAACTGCGGGCCGTGACCGTATACGTGTGAGACCTGGTTAAGGTGTCCCCAGGCGATCTCGTCCGGCCCGACGCCGAGCGCCCCCGCGAGCCGCTGTCGCTGCTGCGGGCTCGGCGTGTAGCGACCCGCGACGATCGCCTCGACGACCCGCTTATCCAGCGCCGACGCGTCCACCAACCCTGATATGTCGGTCCTTCGCTCAGCCATCCAATTGGCGATCGTCTTGACCTGTGACATGCAAAGCACCTCGAAGGCAATCTGACCATATTCGGGATCGCGAAGTCAAGCATTTCGCGACGGGCCGAAACATGGCTCGGGGCAATTCGATCGGCTATGATCGGGGTTGATCCCCCGGCCGGCCGAAGAGGTTGCCTCCGTGCTCTGGACCAAACGGCTGCCACTCGCGTGCTTTCTCTCTGTCGTCGCAGCCGCCGCCGCGCCGGCCGCGGATGAGCCCGTTCCGGTCACTTACTTCGCCGGCCATTCGTCCGAAATCTACACCGTCGCGTTTTCGCCGGACGGCCAGTCGCTCGCCTCGGCCAGCGGCCGCGAAGTCAAAGTCTGGGACGTCGGCACCGGCCAGGAGCGGTTCACGTACGCGGTCAAAGGCAGCGGCAGCGTGTACGGCCTCGCGTTCAGCCCGGACGGCGGCCGCGTCGCCGTGGGCGTCGCCAAACAGGTGAAGGTGCTCGACGCGCGAACGGGGCAGGAAGTGCTGCTCTTCCCGCAAGCGAATCAGTTCCTGTTCCGCCTCCGATTCAGTCCGGACGGCAAGCACCTCGCGGCGTCGAGCGGGAACAACGGCGTCGACATCCCGGGCGAGGTCGCCGTCTGGGACGCGCACACCGGTCGACCGGTGCACTGCCTCCGCGGGCATACCCAGCCGGTCCTCAACGTCGCCTACAGCCGCGACGGCCGGCTCCTGGCCGCGAGCAGCGGGGGGACGAACGCGGCCGCGGCGGGGGAGATCAAAGTCTGGGACGCGGCGACGCGGCGCGAAATCCACTCGCTCCACGGACACACGGACAACGTCTACGCGGTCACGCTCCGCGCCGACGGTCGGCTCGTCGCCTCCGGCAGCGGCGTCCGCGGTGCGACCAAAGCCGGCGAGATCAAGCTGTGGGACGTCCTGAGCGGGCAAGTCGTGCTCAGTCTGTCCGGGCACGCGGGGCCGGTGTTCGGCATCGTGATGAGTCCCGACGGCCGCTGGTTCGCGACCGCCGGCGGCGACGGCAAGGTGAAGATCTGGGACGCGGTCGCCGGCAAAGAGTGGCTGACCCTGGCGGGGAGTGCCGGGCCGGACTATGGTCTGTCGCTCAGCCGGGACGGCCGCTGGCTGGCGGCCGCGGGCCAGGACAAGATCGTGAGGATGTGGGACCTCGCCGGCCACGTGCCCGAGGCCGTGATGCGAACGGCCGCCCCGGACGAGGCCGAACTCGCCGCGCTCTGGGCCGACCTTGCCGGCGGCGATGCCGCCCGCGCATATCGTGGCGTCTGGCAGCTCGCGGCGGCGCCGAAACAGGCCGTGTCGTTCTTGTGCACGCACCTGCGTCCCGCGGCGATTCTACCGCCCGAGCAGCGGGACCGGGCGGCCGCCTGGGTGCAGGATCTGGATTCCGATCGCTTCAAGGTGCGCGATCGCGCGACGAAGGAACTGTCCCGCCTCGGCGAGGCCGCGCTACCCGTTTTGAATGAAGGTCTGGTCGGCAAGCTGTCACCGGAAGCGCGGCGGCGGACGGAGCAGTTGCGGGCCGCACTTTCCGACTTGCCGCTCTCCGGCGAGAAGGTCGCGATGCTACGCGGGCTCGCCGTGCTGGAATCCGTCGATACGCCCGAGGCCCGCGACCTACTCCAGCAGCTCGCGGCCGGCCCGCCCGAAGCGCGGTTGACGCGCGAGGCGCGGGCCACGCTCGACCGACTCGTTCGGCCGACGCGGCCGTGACGTTTCCCCCGGCCGGTCACGCCTTCGCGGTCAAGTCAAAAACGCGCACGACGTTGTCGAAGCAGGGCACGGCGACGCGGGTGCCGTCCGGGTGGAGGGCCAGGTCGCGGGCGTTGTTGGGGAGTTTGAACGTGAAAAACGAGCGGTCCTGGTCTGGGTTCCAGAACCACATCGCGCTGCCGGAACCCGCACCGGCGCCGATCAGGAAACCGTCCGGGTGAAACGCCAGGCCCCAGACGACGCCCTGGAACTCTTCCTTGGGCCGCACGAGCGGCTTACTCTTGCCGTTTGCCCAATCGACGATCACGACCGCGGGTTTGCCGACGCCGGCGAAGGCGTTGGACACGTCGGTGATCCCACCGCAGGCGAGCAGGTGGCCGTCGCCGCTGAACGAGATGGCGCGGATGCCGCCGATGTCGGCACGGAAGCTGGGATCGTACTTGTAGAGCGGCTTGGCGTCGAACTCGCGGGCGACCGTCCCCTTCGCGAGATCCCATTCCTTGACGACGCCTTTGAGGTCGGCGGAAACCAGCGACTTGCCGCCGGGGTGGAAGGCGAGGTTATAGACGTGGCAGTCGTGACCCTTGAAGGTCGCGGTCGGGCTACCGTCGGTTGTTGACCAGAGTTTGACCAAACCGTCGTTGCCGCAGCTGGCGACGGTCGCGCCGTCGGGGCTGACGGCGACGGCCCGCACCCAACCGTCGTGAGCCTCAATGGTCCTCGCCGGTTTCGGCGCGTCGCCGTCCGCGGGCCAATAGATGACCTTGCCGTCGTAGCCGCCGGAGACGAGGAGCGGCTCGCGCGGATGGAACGCAAGTGCCCTCACCCAACTGTCGTGGCCGGCCAGCGGCGTCAGCTTGCCGCCCTCCAGCTCGATCCGCTGGATCGTGAAGTCCTGCGCCGTCACGAAGAGATACTTACCGGTCGGGTCGAACCGGCCGGCCAGGAGCGGCGACGTGTACTTGTACTCTTTGGCGAGCCGCGTCTGGGCCGGGTCAATCTTCGGCTTGGCGTCGGCGGGTTTCGGCTCGTCCGTCATGCCAGGACCTCCTGGATCGGCGAGCCTTTCGCGTCGGCCACCGGCATCGGCCGGGCGTCGATGTAGAAGTTCTTGTTCGGGTTCAGGCCGAGCGCCTTGATGTACGTGTGCCAGAGGTGCGTCTGGTTGACCTCGCGGTCGGTGACGGCGGTGCCGTTGGCGTTGGTCTTGCCCACGACCGCGCCGCCCGTGATCCCGCATCCGCCCAGCGCGATCGACCACGCCTTCGACCAGTGGTCGCGGCCGAAGTTGCGGTTGATCTTCGGCGTGCGGCCGAACTCCGACATGACGATCACGAGCGTGCTCTCCAGCATGCCGCGCTGGGCGAGGTCGTCCAGCAGTGTCGCGAAGGTGCGGTCGAACTCGCCCATCTGCTCGATGTGGAAGTCGAAGTTCTCGTAGTGCGTGTCGTAGTTGGAGTGCATGACGTTCACGAAGGTGACGCCGTTCTCCAAGAGGCGACGGGCGAGCAGGCAGTGCCGGCCGAAGTCGTGGCGGCCGTAGCGGTCGGCGATCGCGGCCGGCTCCGACGAGATGTCGAAAAGTTGCCGCTGCTTCATGAGCTGGGCGGCCTGCTCAAAGCTCTGGACGTAGGCCTCGGTCTCCGCGCTCCGGCGCCGCTGCGTGAACCGCTGGTCGGCCTTGGTCCGCACGGCGTTTCGCTGCTGATCGGCTTCTTCACTCAGGCCCTTGGGCCGGAGGAGATTCACCGGCGGCTTGCCGTCGCCGAGCACGACCGACGCGTATTTCGGGCCGAGATACGCGGCCTCGGAGCGGTTAAACCCGCCCT
>DATJGQ010000616.1:0-2248 GCA_035494815.1 Gemmataceae bacterium | reverse complement strand
GTCACCCTTGCCGTCGCCGCGATCGCCGCCGACGCGCCGCCCTCCGGCGACCTGCTCGACCAGGCCCGCCGCATGAATCAGGTGGCCGTCCTCCAGGTGGAAGCGGACACCAAACTCGCCCTCCGCGAAGCCGAGCGCCTCGCCGCCGCCGAACCGCCCAAGGCGGTCGAGAAGCTGCAGCAAGTGCTCGCGACGCTCGAAGCCGATCAGAAGCTCACGCCGGAACGCCGCGACACTCTCGTTCGCGTCGTCAAGGATCGTATCCGCGTCGCTCAGGCCGCGACGGATAAGGCGGCCGTTGAAGCCGAAGGGGCGAAGGCCCGCGCCGTCGCCGAAGTCGCCCGCAAGGCCGACGACGACAAAGTCGCCGCCGAGTCTGCGCAGGTCAAAGCCGGCCTCAACGCGATCGCCCAACTCCGCAAGGACGGCAAGATCGCCGAGGCGAGCCAGAAGGCGAACGAACTGCTGCAACACCACCCGCAGAACGTCGCCGTGCTGGTGCTCAACGGCGTCAACACGATGACCAACGAACTCGCCGCCGCCGTCGACGTCCGCAAAGAGAAGGAAGCCGGCGTCCTCCACACCACGCGCGACATCGACCGGTCCGCAATCCTGCCCAAGGGCGACATCGAGTTCCCGAAGGACTGGAAAGAAAAGACCGAGCGCCGGCTCCGCGGCCAGAAACTCTCCGAGGAGGAGATCAAGATCCTGCAGGCGCTCAACACGACGATGAAGCCCGAGTTCCGCGGCTCGCGCTTGCAAGACGTAATCGACTATCTGTCGACCGTCACCGGCCGGGCGATCCTGATCGACAAGTCCGCCCTCGACGAAGCCGGCTTCTCCTACGACACGCAGGTCTCGTTCGTGCCGCGGCACGCCGTCTCAATGCGGAACGTCCTGCGGTCGGTGCTCGGCCAGGTCGGGCTGACGTATGTCGTCCGCGACAACGTGATCCAGGTCACGTCGCCGCCGCGGGCGCGGGACATGATGGTGACGAAATCTTATGTCGTCGGCGACCTGGTCGCGGTCACCGGCCTCTATGGCGGCGCTCCGCAATGGGGCACCGCGCTCGATCAGGCGCAGCTCGGCCAAAATGTCGCCGGCGTCGTCGAGATGATTCAGTCGTCGATCGACCCGCAGAGTTGGCGTGGCCGTGGCGGCGAAGGCATCATCGGCTTCAACGTCCCGACCATGTCGCTCATCATCCGCCAGAGCGCCGAGGTCCACGCCATGATCCGCGGCGGACTGTATCGATAGAAGACCGTCCGAGCCGGACGCGTAAGCGACGGCCCGCCCGAACTGGCCGTCGCTTACGCGTCCGGCTCCGACCGCCTATCGTTCCCACGGCAGCCGGTCATCCGGCCCTTCGTAATGCCACGGCTGCTCGCGTCGCATCATGGCCATCAGTTGGAAGCTCTGCACCGCCAATAACGCGAACAGAATCAGACCCCACGAGCCCAGGTCGGGGACGTGGGGGATCAGACCATGCCCGTCATGGTTCATGGCGTACAGGCCGTTCAATGCGATCGCGGTGGCGGTGCATCCGGAAATCATCAGGGAGATGCGGAGCGCCTCCTGCGGGGACGCGATCGAGCAGAGTTCCCGGCAGATTTGCCCGCCGTCGAGCGGCCACACCGGCAACAGGTTCATCAGCGGCCATACGAGGTTGATCCATTTCAGGCTGTGGAGCAGTTCGTCGATCGGCTCGGACAAGCGGGCCCGGTGGTCGGCACCCATCGACTTTTCTCCGAGCCAGAGCAGCACGTAGAAGGCGAGCTGGATGCCCGGTCCGGCCAAGAGCACCAGGATCCGCTGCCACCGTCGGCGGCTGTCATTCGCCCCGACCGCCAGACCGCCGAAGCTGTACAGCACGATGTAGCCGTCGCTGCCGAACAGTTTGCCCATCCAGATGTGGCCGAACTCGTGCAGCAGGATCGAGAAGAAGACGGCGACGATCCAGATGACCAGAGAGAGGAAGCCGCGTTCGAGCGCCGACCAGCCCAGGAACGCGGTGAACAACCAGAAAAATGGATGGACGCGGACGCGGGTGCCGAACAGTTCGAAATGCAGATCGTAGGGCGACGGTTGCGGTTCAGCGAGCATAGAAGCGCGGACCTCCCGTGCGGGCCGTGAGGTGGATTCTGGCAGTCGCACGCCGTGCCGGCAATGGCATTTGCGTCGAACAACAGTTATGGTGAGAACGTTTCGCCGGCCTGCGAGGCTTTGCGAGCGGGGCGCTGACGAACGC
>DATJGQ010000615.1:0-3443 GCA_035494815.1 Gemmataceae bacterium | reverse complement strand
CCCAACCTCGAACCTGCTCTTCTCCGGTTATGACCGAAATGAAGAATTCGTCATCCGGTGAGTACGCACGCCGGGTTCTCGGGATACTTCAGCACTGAAAAGTGGTCCGTATCGAGCAGGATCATGCCGGCTTGCGTCCGGCGGCCTTAACGGCCTTTCTCGCTGCCGTTCGTTTGTCTTCCCGCTCAGCCGCTCTCCGCGCTTTCTCGCGCTCCGCCTCACGAATCTTACGACCCGCCTCGTCGATTCGTTTCATGACCTCGTCGCCGGAGAACATCCCGATCGTGCGCCACCATTGCTTCTCGTCCTGGGCATTTCCGATCGACATCCGGACGTCGCGAATTTGCAGTTCGAGAGCCTTAATCCGTTCGCACAGCCGCTGCTCAAGTTCGGCCAGTTTTCGCTCGAAGCCGTTCGTCGGTGCCATGTCGGTTTCCTTTCACGAAACAGTCGCCGCCATTATGCTATGCTAAGGCGGATTTTTGGGCCGGACTGAGCTTACATGAGCGACAACCCCCTCCGCAATCTGCCCTCGGTCACGCAAGTGCTCGACGCCCCCGCGGTCGTGGCGCTGCGGGCGGAGTACGGGCACGATCGCACCGTCGAGGCGGTCCGCGCGACCCTCGCGAATTTGCGCGCAAGCGTCCGGGCCGCCGGGATTGCCGATGGCGAGTGTGACCTGACCGCCGTCGCCGAGCGCGTCGCGGCCCACCTCCGCGAATCGGCCCGGCCCAAGCTGCGGCCGGTCATCAACGCGACCGGCATCGTCCTGCACACCAACCTCGGCCGGGCCCCCATCGCCGAAGCGGCTGCCCGCGCCGCCTCCGACGCGGCGAAGGGCTATCTCAATCTCGAACTCGACCTCGCTTCCGGCGAGCGCTCGTCGCGGTCGCTGGCGATCCGCGAATGGGTCTGCCGGCTGACCGGGGCGGAGTCGGCGACGGCGGTCAACAACTGCGCCGCCGCGACGGTGATCGTGCTCCGAGCCCTTGCCGCGGGTCGTGAAGTGATCGTCTCCCGCGGCCAACTCGTCGAGATCGGCGGCAGCTTCCGTATCCCAGAGATCATGGGCGTCAGCAGCGCCACGCTGCGCGAGGTTGGGACGACAAACATCACCCGCGCCGCCGACTACGAGCGGGCGATCGGCCCGAACACCGGCCTCTTGATGCGAATCCACCAGAGCAATTTCCGCATCCACGGGTTCACGGAAACGCCGACGCTCGAGGAACTCGTCGCGCTCGGCCGCAAGCACAACCTGCCGGTGGTGGACGATATCGGCAGCGGCGCGCTCGTCGACTTTTCGCGGTTCGGCCTCGACGGCGAGCCGGTGGCGCGGGCGAGCGTCGCGGCGGGGGCGGATCTGATCCTCTTCAGTGGCGACAAGCTGCTCGGCGGCCCGCAGGCGGGGATCATCGCCGGGCGGGCGGAACTCGTGAAGAAGATCGAGCGCGACCCGCTGATGCGGGCGTTCCGCCTCGACAAGATGACGCTCGCGGCCCTGGAGGCGACGCTGCGACTGTACCTGCACGAAGAACGCGCGATGGCCGACGTGCCGATCCTGCGGATGCTCGGTCTCTCAAAAGAGGATCTGCGACGGCGGGCGACGGCACTGGCGGATCGCTTGCATGCGATCCCGGGGTTGCGGGCGGGCGTCCGCAACGACGTGGCCTTCGTCGGCGGCGGCTCGATGCCCGACCGGGAGCTGCCCACCGCCGTCATCGAAATCGTCGCCCGGAATATCAGTGACGCCGAACTGGCCGCCCGGCTGCGAACGGGAACGCCCGCGGTGCTCGGCCGCGTGCAGGACGGCAAGGTGCTCTTGGACGTGCGGACGGTCTTCGACGACCAGATCGATCCGCTCGTGGAAGCCGTGCAGGCGGCCGTGGCCGTCAGTTCTTGACTGATAGATTTCGCGCTGCCACGAGCTTCCATGCCGCCACGTCATCGCCGAGCGACTCGCCGGTCAGCCGCTGGAGCGCGCGGACGATTGCCTCACGCTGCGGCGTCTTCTCCGGCCGTGGGGCGATAATTTCCGCCGGGGTCGCCGGGCGGGTGCGGACGAGGAAGTCGTACCGCTGGCGGTCGGGCCACGGGGCGGCCTTCGCGACCGGCAGCATCCGCGAGAAGTCCGGCCGCAGATAGGTCACGTCGATACGGACGAAGATATCGGAGCACGGGTTGTTGTAATCCGACGAGAAGGACGGCGTCAGCGGCTGGTCGGGCGAGGGCACGGTGGCGCGGGCCACTTCGTTGGTGTCCCACGACGGGGCGTGGCACATCTGGCAGTTGCGGGCGTGGTTGATCTTCACTAGTTCGTGCACGACCGGCGTGCCGGACTCGTCCGGGATCGGTGCATTCGGATCAGGCTTGCCGAGCAGGTCGATCAGTTCCGGGACGGCGCCACGGTCGTTAAGCAGGGTGAGCGCGGTCGCGGCGTGATCGGCGACGCAGGACATCGGATGGGCGAAGCCTTCGATCAAGTACGGCCGCGACTCCTCGGCGGGCCGGCTCTTGAGCGCGATCACCGCCTTTTGCCGCAGGTCCGAATCCGGGTCGTAGAGGGCGATGCGGGTCAGCCCCTCGATCGCCGCCGGCTTCTCGAGGATCTTGAGTACGTCGGTCATCACCCCCCGGAGGTCGTCTTTTTCGCACTGGCACATCTGCCAGAGCAGCATCGGGTGAGCTTCGGCGATTCTTGCAGGGTCCCGCCGAACCCAAGTGGGCATGTCATCGGCGCGGCGCAGCCGCGAACCGGCGCGGGTGCTCAGGAACTGGACCGTCTCCCCAAGAGTGGGGCGTAGTGTCCGGGCGACCGCCGCGACACAGGCCAGCCCATGGCAATCCTCATCGCGGAGGACAGGCAGGCCGCGGAAATCGGGCCGGCTGTCAAACAGCGCGAGCACCGGGTGCTCGCCGTTGCCGCCGCGTTCGCGGAAGAGTCGTTCGTGGCTGCCCGGGGGGATCAGGCTGACTTCGGGCACGCGGGCCAGCTCGGCGTCAAATCGCGAGGCGTTCAGGTCATACGGTTCCGGCGGCGGCGACGGGATGTCGGCGGCGCGCCGGCAGGCGCTGCACACCTCCGTCCCTGACGAATCGGATGCGGGCCCCGCGATGGAGTCCCATGAAACGCCGACGAACAGGGCCGTCAGCCCGACAATGGCGACGGCCGAACGCTTGTACAACTGCGTGCGCGGTGAAGTGGTCACAAGAAGGCCCCCTCGAATGTGCGGATGCCCGGAGCCAAGCTCTCATCATCGCGCGCGGCGGGGGTGAAATCCAGTGGATTCTTTGCCTGCCGGCGCGTTTGCGGTCGCTACAGCCGGTTCTGAAGTATCAATTCACGCGCCGCTCGCCGAACGATTCGGGCCGAATTCCGCGGGGGGTGCCATGCCCACGGCTTTGCGTGGGCATGAAAGCGCTAACATGCCCACGCAAAGCCGTGG
>DATJGQ010000614.1:0-4814 GCA_035494815.1 Gemmataceae bacterium | reverse complement strand
GCCGGCCGCGTCGAAAGCGAGGCTCGTCACCGCGCTCGGATGCCGGAACGTGTGTTCGAGCCGGGCGTCGCCGCCGCGCCAGACGCGGACTTCCGGGCCGGCCGCCGCGGCGACCTGGGTCGCGAATCGTCCGACGGCCAGGGCCCTCGCCGCGGTGGAGAACGTTCCGTATGTCCGCAACTCCTTCTTCGTGCCCAAATCCCACGACTTGACGGCACCGTCAGCCCCGGCGGAAATCGCCTGCGTCGGCGATGCGCCGAATGCGACCGCCGCGACGCCGCCGGAGTGCGCCGGGAAACTCACTTTCGCGGTCGGCTCTCCGGATCGCCCCGGGGCAGGCGGCGTCCATAGCTTGATCAGTCCGTCCGAACCGGCCGAAAGGATCTGCGGCGTGCCGGGATGCAGAGCGACGGCGTTCGTAGATCTTTCGTGGGCCGCGAGGTGCCAGAGGGGCTTGCCGATCGTCGGATCCCAGACCCAGAGTTGGCCGTCCGCGGTGCCGCCGGCCAGCGTCGTCGCTCCGGCAGATATCGCAAGCGCATTCAGCGCCGCCCTGGGGCCGGTCAGCGTGCGAAGGACCTTTCCGTCGGCGGCCGCGACCACGGGAATGGTCCCGTCCGCGCCCGCAGCGCAGACGGTTCGCCCGTCGGCCGTGATGACGAGTGCGCGAATGCCCGCGGCAAAGGGCGGAAATTGACGGGGTGCCGTGGGCAACTGCCAATACTTCAAGACGCCGTCTTCGCCGGCCGTGAAAACAACCGCGCCGATCCCGCCGGCGGGCTGGGCCACGATCGCGGTGACCGGCCCGGCATGGCCGAGTGAAGCCGTCACGGATGAGCCGTCGGCGGCAAGCCACGATCGGACCGACCGATCGGCACCGACGCCGATGACGAATTTGCCCTGCCCCGCGAACGTCACACCCGTGACGGGTCCGTCGAAGCCCACCAACTCCGCGAACCGCGCGCCGCCGGGCGCGTCCCAGAGGCGAACGCGTCCGTCGCGCGCGGAGGACGCCAATTTTTGCCCGTCGGGACTGACCGCAAGTCCGAGCACGCCGTCCGGGTGCGCGAATAGTCGCGGTGCCACGTCGGCCGGCAGGTCCCAGAGCTTGACGGCCGCGTCCGACCCGCCAGACGCGAGTCGCCGCCCGTCCGCCGTGACCGACACGCTCAGCACGTAGTTCTGATGCCCTTGAGAGCCCGCGAACGTCCTCAATTCTCGACCCGACGCCGCGTCCCACAGACGTACGGTGCGATCGAACGACCCGGTCACGATTTGCCGGCCGTCGCCGGCAAACGCCACGGAATAAACGGCGTCACCATGGCCGGTTGACGTGCAGATCAGTCCGGGAATTGTCGGCTCGGCTTGCGCGAGAGCGATGACGGCAAAACCGAAGCCCATCAAGAGTGACGCGACCGCCCGCACGCGGATTTTCGGTCGGGGAGCAGGGGTCGCGGTCGACATGGTCAAGGGCCGGTCCGAATGGCTGATGTCGGCAGTCTACCGTGCCCCCGCGCAATGACAACGGCGCCGGTCATGCACTTGCTACAATCGCCGTTTGAGATTCGCGGAGACGGAGAACCGCGATGAGCGCGATCGAAATCGAAGGACTCACCGATGTCGGCCCGCCGTGGACGGACGTTCGCCGCTTCGGCGCGAAAGTGGACGGCGTCACGGACGACCGTTCCGCCGTCGTCGCCGCTCTCGCGGCCGTTGCGGGTCGCGGCGGGGGAACGGTCTACGTCCCGACCGGGGTCTGTCTCGTCCGTTCGATTCGCGGCCAGCGCGCCGGCGTCGCGATCACCGCATCGAACACGACGCTGGCCGGCGACGGCCCCGGCAGCATTCTCCGCAACGACGTGATCGAACCCGACGGCGATGGCAACGGCGTCGTCGCGATCCTCGCCGACGGACGCGCACTCGACAACATCCGGGTCCGAGACCTCGGGCTCGAAAACGTCGGCAATCGATATGTCCGTGAGGGGGCCGGTCTCGGCATCGTCTACGTGGCCGGCCGTTGCGGCATCAGCGGCCTGACAATCCGCGGCTGCAGGATCGTCACTCGCAATCGCACTGGTATTTCCTTCGGCGCTTTCGTCCGTGACTTCCGCATCATCGACAACGACCTGATCGGGCCGGGCGAGACGGGGATCTACCTCGCCGGCACGAGTTTGGGCGGGTTCGTGGCCCGCAACCGCCTCGCCGGGGACTACCCGTCGGAAGCGATTTCACCGGGGATCTCCGTCCGCCAGTGTCGGGACACCGTGATCACGGCGAATCGCGTCGAGGGCTACCACCACTCGGCGATCTGCGTTCGGGACAACGCCAACCGCAATCTGATCATTTCCGACAACCTGCTCCGCGCCGACTTCCCCGGGGCGGAAGGCATCACTGTGGGCAGCGGCGAAGGCGTGACGATCCGCGGAAATCGCATCGACGGCGTGGCTCACGACGGCGTCAGCGTCTTTGCCGACAGGCCCGGCAAAGTCCGCGACATCACGATCGCGGGGAACGACATCACCGCCGCTCGCGCCTATGGCGTGAGCGTCGCCGGCCCCGCCGCCGGCGTCGTGATCCGTGGCAACCGACTCGTCAACTGCGTTTCGGGCATCGTGGTCGACGGCGCGGCCGAGTACTGCGACGTGGCCGACAACCTGATCTACAAGTCGCCGTCCGACGGCAACGCCGGTCTGCACATCGGCGCCCCCGCCGAAGGCTGTGCCCTGGCCGTCCGCAACAATCGCGTCCGCGGTTACGTCAACTCCATCGCCGCCGGGGTGCCCGTTCTGGGCAACATGTTGGAATAAGTAAACGGCGCCGCATTTGAGCATTGGTCCGCAAAGCTGAGCCTTGGGTGGACTTCCGGCCCGCCGTCGGGCCAAGGCCGTGCTAGCGGATTCTCGGCGTCTGGAGATAGCGGCCGACGATGCCGGGGTCATTCAGTCGCCGGCCGATTCGATCGCGTTCGGCGAGCGACAGTCCGGCGAACCACTTCTCTGCCTCCGCCAACGACCGGGCCGTCTTTCCGGTCGCCATCTGGTACTCTTGCAGCAGCACCTGTTCTTGGGCCTCCAGCCACTTCTTCGGCGGCGATTCGTCGCTCGCGGCAGCGGCCCCACGGCCGGTCCGAGCGTCGGGCCGCCCTCCCGCGCCGGACGGACCCCAGTTCGGGGACTTGGGACGGCGACCGATCAGGAGTTCGACCGCGGACACTCCCAGCGCGGCGGCCAGACGTTGGACGGTCGCCGTGTCCGGCACGGCCAGGTTCCGCTCCCAGCGGGAAATGTGTCCCTGGTCGGTTCCGACCTTTCTGGCGAGTTCGGACTGACTCATTCCGGCACGCTCGCGCAACGACCGCAGGCGGGTGCCGAACGGTTCTCGGGCCATGTCACCCTTTCTTATGTCGAACGGCGTGCGCCTCCGCAACGGAAACTGCTCTTACGAATCGGTCGAAGCAAGGCGGGTGCCGGTCGCCGTAAGTCCTGGGCAAAAGACTCGGGCGAAAGTCGGTGGGAATGCGGCGGGAGTGTCGCGTGCAGGCCGCCCAGAGCCCATGTTAAAAAAAAGACCGCCGATTTCCAGAGGAATGGTTCGCCCGTCGTTGCGTCGGCCTTGACCGATAGCCGCCTACGCGCGAATCCGCGATCATACAGAACTGGGCGTCGGCCCGCGGGCCACTGGGAAAGCGGTGGGCGGATGTGGTGGCAGCTCAAGTGGGCGAAGAACGCGGCGTTCGGCCTGCTCCCGTTTGCCGGCGCGGTGCGGCGATCGAAGCGGCGGCTGCGGCCGTATCCGACGGACGTTCCGCCGTTTACTCTGGAAGAAGGGTTCCGACTGCTGGAGCTGCTGCGTGAGGCCGGGTTCGAGGTTCGCGGCGCGACCGTGATCGAGATCGGCACCGGCTGGCGGCCGATCATCCCGCTTCTGTTCTCACTCTCGGGCGCCGCCCGGTTGGTATCGGTCGATACGCAGCGCCTGATGGACGGGCCCTCGTTCGCCGGTACGGCGATCAGCCTGAGCGCCCATGCGGCAGAAGTGGCCGACCGGCTGGGGCTGGACGAACAGGACGTCCGACACTTCCTGGTCGCGCCGCCGGGTGAACTGGCCGATTCGCTCGCACGTTTCCGGATGGAGTACTACGCGCCGTGCGACCTCGTCTGCAGCCCACTTCCGGATGGCGCGTTCGACGGCGTCATCTCACGGGCGGTTTTGGAGCATGTGCCGCCGGACGTTCTTCGGCCGCTCCTCCGTCGGGTGTTCCGCCTGCTCCGGCCGGGCGGCTGGACCTGCCACGCCGTCGACAACTCCGACCACTGGAGCCACGGCGACCGCCGGCTCAGTCGGGTGAACTTCCTCCGATACTCCGACCGGCTCTTCGCCTTCCTGAACCGCTTCAACGCGCTGGACTACCAGAACCGGCTGCGGCATCCGGAGTACGTCGACTTCTTGCGCGATGCCGGGTTTGACATCCTCGTGTCACGGTCCGACCCCGAGCCGAGGGCGCTGGAGGATTTGAAGACACTCCCGCTCGCGGACCGGTTCAGGGCGTTTTCGAAGGAGGATCTCGCCCGGTTGGACTCATACTTCCTGGCGCGGCGTCCGCCGGGGTGACAAGTCTGCGGTGTTCTGGCATAGTCCGTTCGCCGTCGTCCCACTTGATCCACACTGCAAGTTGCGAAGCCGGAGACTCTGCCGGGGGTAGTGCGACAATCAAGTTTTCGTGGACCGTCAGGTTGACCCGGACCAAACTTAGACGCATGGTAGGGGCAAAGGGCGCGGGCCATGTCTCCGGACGATACGCCAGACTTCTCCAG
>DATJGQ010000613.1:0-2109 GCA_035494815.1 Gemmataceae bacterium | reverse complement strand
TGCCGTAGTCGAGGCGGGCCGCGACCGAACGATGAGGCGGTGCGTGAGGCGCTCCGTCGCCGGTCGGTGCGGCAGTCGGGGCGGGCAGGTCGTTGATCAGTACGCGGCCGCCCGGGCCGGTGCCGTGGATCTGCCGCAAGTCAATGCCGAGCTTCCGCGCGACCAACCGCACCGACGGCGACGCCTTCACCGACCCCGTGGCGGCCGGCTCGGCGGCAGGCTTTTCGGCGCGGAAGCCGTTGCGGCCGCGCGGTCGTTCGCGGCGGATCGGGTCGTGGTCGTGCGGCAGGGCGACGGCGGGCGGCGGCGGCGGGGCGATCTCTTCGGCCACCGCCGCGGTCGGCGTGTAGGTCAGGATCAGGTCGCCGACTTTCAAAGTGCTGCCCGGTTGAACACGCAACTCGGTGACGGTCCCGGCGAACGGGGCCGGGACTTCCATCGTCGCCTTGTCGGTCAGGACTTCCATCAGGCCCTGCCCCGGCGCGACGGCGTCGCCGGCGTGGATCAGCCACCCGACCAGCTCCGCCTCGTACACTCCTTCGCCGAGTTGCGGGAGGTGAAAGTCCATAACTGCTCCATTTCAGATTGCAGATTTCAGATTGCAGATATTGGTTTTCAATCTGCAATCTGAAATCTGCAATCTGAAATTCTCTCTACGCGGGTTCGGTCGCCAGGTCGCGCATCGCCACCAGCACGTCGGGGAGCTGCGGCACCTCGTTCCACTCGTACACCTGGTTCAGCCCGATGCCCGGCAGATGCTTGCCGCAGAGCACCCGCGGCCGGACCGCCAGGTCGTAGAAGTGCTCCTCGACCACTCGCCGGAACAGGTGCTCGCCGAAGTTGGTCACTTCCGTGTCTTCGTTCACGAACAGGATCCGCCCGGTCTTGAGCAAACTGCTCCGGATCGCGGCCCAATCGTATGGGAACAGCGTCCGCAGGTCGAGTACGTCGAACGTGAGCCCCTGCCCCTCGCGGAGTTGGTCGGCCGCGTGGGCGCAGAGCGGAAGCGTCCGGCCGTAGCTGATAATGGTGGCGTGCGCCCCCTCACGGACCAGGCTCGCCCGGCCGAGGGGGACATAGTATGCCTGCACGTCCGGCCACCGAGGCCGCCAGCGGCTGCGGTCGCCGACCGGGGCGTCGATCATCTCCTTGAGCGCGTCCTCGTCCGGCGGTTCGCCCGGGATCAACTGCTCGCCGCGGACCCGCAACAGCGCCTTGGGCAACAGCACCATCACCGGGTTCGGGTCGGCGATCGCGGAGAGCATCAGACCATATGCGTCGAGCGCCGTCGACGGCATGACGATCTTCCACCCGGCCAGCCGGGTCGCCCAACTTTCGAACGAGTGTGAATGGTAGAGCGACCCGCGGATACCGGAGCCGGACGGCGTCATGACGACGATCGGCATGTCGTACTGCCCGGCGCCCGACCACCGCTGGTTCCCGGCGACCTTCAGTAGGTCGATGACGTTGAACCCGTAGTCGCAGAATTGGATCTCGCACACCGGCCGGCCGCCGGCGTAGGCGATGCCCATCGCCGTGCCGATGATGCCGCGCTCGTCGAGCGGCGTGTTCCAGGCGGTGCGGAGCCCCTGCGTCGCGGTGAAAACGCCCCCGAGTGGCGGGCCGACGTCCTCGCCGAAGACGTCGGTGACGCCGAGGTACTCTTCGCCGTAGTGCAGCGCGAGGCGAACGGCTTGGACTAATGTCGCCATAGGATATCTTAAAGAGCCGGGTGCTCAGAACATGTCAAACATGTGCTCGCCGCCGTGCTCGGGGTTACCGATCAACCGCTGATTGACGGGATCAACGACGAAGTCGAGCGATTCGAGCGGGATTTGCCCGATGAGAACGGGACATTCGTCCGGGACTTCTGCCACTTCGACAAAACAATCACGCCCCTGAACCGTCAGTTGAACCATCCCGTACATGCCGAACTCAACCATCCCGGCACTAGTTTTGGCTCGTCGGGTACGAAATCGGTAAAGCCCAAGTTTTTCGATTAGCCGGCGGGGCAGTGACAAGAACGTCGCCCCCGTATCGACCAGTGCGTCCGTGACTTCGACGGTCCGCACCTTTTTTCGAGGCGCTTTTTCCTTTTTGGCGGCGAGG
>DATJGQ010000612.1:0-2498 GCA_035494815.1 Gemmataceae bacterium | reverse complement strand
CGACGTCGCGGGAGCGGCGATCAGGCTGGCGCGCGACGGCTTTCCCGTGATGCCGGGGATGGCAACCGCCGTCCGGGCGGCGCGCGCGCGACTGAGCAAAGACGCCGGGTCCGCGGCGCTTTACCTCCGAAATGGCGAGCCCCCGGCGGCGAACAGCCGGGCCACGAACCCGGACCTCGCCGCGATGCTCGAAACGCTCGCCTGCCGCGGTTCGGCCGAGTCGTTCTATCGCGGCGATATCGCCGCCAGAATCGCCGCGGCATTTAAAGCCGGCGGCGGACTGGTGACCGAAGCCGACATGGCCGCGTACCGAGCCAGAGAAATCGAGCCGCTCACGTTCGCGTGGAACGGTTTGACGGTTCGGACGCCGCCGCCGACCGCCGGCGGAGCCACGGCCCTGCAAGCGCTGTCCGTCCTCAAGGCACTCGGCTGGGACCGCTGGCCCGCCGACGATCCGCGCGCTGCGAGAGCGCGCGTCGAGACGCTCCGCCTCTGCTGGGACGATCGACTCAAGTACTTGGGTGATCCCGTAGGTCAGGCTGTGCCTGACTCTACGAAGAGTCAGACACAGCCTGACCTACTCGGCACGCACCGCATTAGCGACCTGGCCGCAAAGGTCGCACAGTCGCTCCGCGACGGGAAACCGGTCGTGGCCCATTCGGACGGTCGAACGGCCGGCGGAACGATCCACCTTAGCGCCGCCGATGCGAAAGGAATGATGGTCGCGATCACGCTGACGCACGGCGGCAGTTTCGGGGCACAGGTGACAGTCCCCGGGCTGGGCCTGACGCTCGGCCACGGCATGTCGCGGTTCGACCCGCGGCCGAACCATCCGAACTCGCCCGGCCCGGGCAAGCGGCCGCTGCATAACATGTGTCCGACGCTCGTCCTCAAGGACGGCCGGCCGGTCGTCGCGGTCGGCGGCCGCGGCGGGCGAAAAATCCCCAACGCGCTCTTCGAGGTCCTCGCCCAGCACGTGGGCCGCGGCACCTCAATGGCCGACGCCATCGCCGGTCCGCGACTTCATACCGAAGGTGGTATGCGGCTCGAGCACGAAAAAGCCTTGCCGGAGGCGGATGTCGCCCGGTTCAAGGCGGCGGGCTACACCGTCGTGCAGGCGGCGAGCGCCGTCGCCAGCGCGGTTTGGCGTGACGATTCGGGCGGTTATCGCGGCGCGAGTCGCTGAGAGCGGGCGAACGATGAGTCGTCACACGCCGCGGAGCGAGCGGTGGGAGCAGCGCGGCCCGACCGATTATCACTCGGGCCCCGGCATGCACGTCTTCTTCCGCAAGGGAGCGTGGTGGGCCGAGGTCGCGTATCGCATCCGACCGGAAGACACGGCCCCGGGCACTATCCCGCCATTGGAATCGCACACCGACACGCTCGGCCCGTTCAAGCGGCCTCGGAATGCCATGGTCGAGGCCGAGCGGCACGCGATCTTCCTCCAACGCCGTCACACGGATCACCTGGACTGGGGCGCCTGATTTGCCGCTTGCGGCGATGCGCGCCTGCGGCCACAATCCGGGTCGCCCCCGCACTGGTACTCCTCGGAGAGCCTCCATGAAACTGACTCCCGTCGTGATTGCCGCCGCCGCCGTCGGACTCGCCGCCGCTACCGCCGCCGACAAGGACCCCCGCGTGTACGAACTCCGCACCTATACCGCCGCCCCCGGCAAACTCGACGCGCTCAGCGCCCGCTTTCGCGACCACACCCTCAAGCTTTTCGAGAAGCATGGCATCAGCAACGTCGCCTACTGGGTGCCCATCGACAACAAGGACAATCAACTGATCTATCTGTTGTCTCATGCCAGCAAGGAGGCGCGTGACCGATCGTTCCAGTCATTCGGAAGGGATCCCGCATGGCAGGCGGCGGTCAAGGAGACTGAGGCGAACGGCCGGCTGGCGACGAAGGTCGAGTCCAGGCTCCTGATGCCGACCGATTATTCGCCGTCGATGAAAGCAGCGACCGATAAGGGCAATAGCCGCGTGATCGAGATGCGGACATACACGGCGACGCCCGGCAAGCTGGACAATCTCAACACCCGCTTCCGCGACCACACGCTCAAGTTGTTCGAGAAGCACGGCATGACGAACCTCGGCTACTTCACGCCGCTCGCCGGTACGAAGGGCGCGGAGGACACGCTGATCTATTTCCTCGCGCACAAGAGCGAAGACGCGGCCAAGGCGTCGTGGGACGCGTTCCGCAAGGATCCCACCTGGACCGCGGCGAAAACGGCGTCCGAGCAAAAGGCGGGCGGTTCGCTGACGGTCGTACCGGACGGCGTGAAGTCGGTCTTCCTGAAGCCGACGGATTACTCGCCGATGAAGTGAGCAATCCTCGCCGCACGCGCGCAAGATCGCTCGAGTAACATGGTTTTCGCCCCAACGGGGCGGACGTCAATAGCCAGGGGTGGAGCGCAGCGCAACCCCTGGAAGAGTGGTAACCAAATTTAATCAAGCCCCAACGGGGCGACCGTCACGATCGCCCCGTTGGGGCT
>DATJGQ010000611.1:0-4534 GCA_035494815.1 Gemmataceae bacterium | reverse complement strand
TGGCCGCGGAAGGCGACGCAGCCGTTACGCGGTCAGGTGCTGGGCCTCGCCGGACTCGGTCGCATCGGCAAGGCGGTCGCCCTTCGCGGGAAAGCGTTCGGCATGCGCGTGATCGCCTTTGAGCCGTACCCCGACGAGGCGTTCGTCCGCCAGAATGTGATCAGCCTGGTTCCCTTGGACCGGGTCTTCGCCGAATCCGATTATGTCTCAATACACATGCCGTTGACGCCGGACTCGAAGCGGTGCATCGGCCAGAAGCTCTTCGGCCTGATGAAACCGACGGCGTACTTCGTCAACACGGCCCGCGGGCCAATCGTCTGCGAGGATGAGCTGTACGAAGCGCTCAACAACCACAAAATCGCCGGGGCCGGACTGGACGTGTTCGAGGAGGAGCCGCCACCGGCGAAGCTTCCGTTGCTTCAGCTCGACAATGTCGTCTTAACGGCGCACACCGCGGGTGTGGACGAACGGTCTGGCGTCGAGATGTCGCATTTGGCGGCCAAGACGATCGTCGCGCTCTCGCGCGGCGAATGGCCCGAAGGGATGGTCGTCAACCCGGAAGTGAAGAAGACGTTCAAATGGAAGAAGAAGTAACCACCGATGAACACGGATAACACAGACGAAATCTGTGTTATCCATGGTCATCGGTGGTTACGTCTCTTCGAGCATTTTCTTCGGCGGTTGCCGCAGGTCCCACACCAGCCCGACCCAGCTCAGCGCCTTGAGCGTGTAATAGCTGACGTCGACCTCCCACCAAAAGAACCCCTGCCGGGCCGCGCTCTGATAGTGGTGATGGTTGTTGTGCCAGCCCTCGCCGAGCGTAATCACGGCGAGCGCGAAGTTGTTGCGGCTGTCGTCCGTGGTCTCGTACCGCCGGCTGCCGAACACGTGGGCGAGCGAATTGATCAAAAACGTCCCGTGATACAGGATCACCGTACTCAGGATAAACCCGACCACCAGACCGCCCCAGCCGCTGATGAGCCAACAACACACGGCCAGCAGTAGCCCCGGCACCCAGTGATGCCGGTTGAGCCACAGCAATTCCGGATGTTTCTTGAAATCGCGGATCATCCGCCAATGCGTCATGTCGTTGCGGGCGTCGAGGATCCAGCCGACGTGCGCCTTCCAGAAGTTGTAAACGACCGGCGAATGCGGGTCTTCTTCGGTGTCAGAGTACTTGTGATGCAGGCGATGATGGGCGGCCCACCACAGCGGACCCTTCTGCATCGCCGTGCAGCCGAGCCAGGCCATGACAAACTGGAACGGCCGGCTGGTCTTATACGAGCGGTGCGAGAAGTAGCGGTGATAACCCGCCGTGATGCCGAACATGCGGACGACATAGAGCGCCGCACACATGATCCAGTCGATCGTGTGGATCGGGGTAACGAAGGCGGCCAGACAGGCGACGTGCAGGCCGAAGAACGGCAGCGAGCTGACCCATTCGGGAACGCGAAGGCGTCGCGACCGCCGTTCGGGCTTCGGCAGCGCTCGGCGGGCGGTCGGAGTCACCGTGCTAATGGCTGGTTCCTCTCGGGGCGATGCCTAGGCGTTGGGGTTGCGTTGCTTGGCTTTGCGGATGGCGGCGAGCTTGCGGAGCTTGGCCCGGCGGCGGAGTTCGCACGGCTTTTCGTAGTGTTTGCGCTTTCGCAGTTCTTTCTGGAGCCCGCTGCGCTCGAGCAGCTTCTTGAACCGGCGCAACGCGGCGCCGATCGGCTCGCGGTCATGGACTCGCATTCGCAACGGCATACGTCGTTCTCACCTACTCCAAAATAGACGCGATGGATGGTCAATCTCGCCGGTCGCCGGCGCGCACCTCTTCAGGCCGACCCAAGGGGTGGCAGGCATTGTAGCGGGACGATCGGACTTCGCACAGCCGAAACAGCGGATTTCCCGGGGCCCCGAGCGCGTGCGGGCGGCAGTGCCCCCACAGGCGCCCGAGGCGATGCAGGGAATTCACTTGGCGGGGCCGGACGATTGCGAGGCGTCGGGTGTGCGGTTACGGAGGGGGCCGCGAAAAGTAATGCGGCCTTTCGTCAGGTCGTACGGCGACAGCGCCACGGTCACGGTGTCACCCGGCAGAATGCGGATGAAGTGTTTCCGAATCTTGCCGGCGATGTGGGCGATGAGCTCGTGTCCGTTGTCGAGCTTCACGCGGAACTGCGTGTTGGCGAGGGCTTGGGTCACCTTACCCTGAACTTCGATCGAATCTTCTTTGGCCATACACTCTCCTTTCGATGCGGCCCGGCCGACGCGGCGGACCTCGTCACTTCCTAGTGTAAGCCCCGATTTGCAAAGTGACTAGGGCAATCGCTCCGGGCCGCGGTTGCCGCTATACTGATGCCAACCTGGAGGGTTGCCGATGCCGCGGCGCGGTCATTCGCTGTTGGAGTCGCTCGTCGTCATCGCCCTGATTGCCATAATGGCGAGCCTGTTGATGCCGGCCGTGCAAAAGGTCCGCGCGGCCGCCGACCGCACCGTCTGCATGAATAACCTCAAGCAGATCGGCCTCGCCATCCACTCCTACCACGACGCCTATCGACAACTCCCCTACGCCCGCCAGTGCCCCGCCCCGTGGCGCAACGGGACCGACCCGTTGTGCAACACTCTCCCGTCGCCGAACACCTACACCGGGCCGAATGAAATCTGGTGGGCACCATACGACAACCGCCCGGGGACCGACATCACCCGCGCGTTGCCCGACTACACGCCGCAAGCAATTCTCCTGCCGTACGTCGATGGGACGACGAAGGTCTTCCGCTGCCCGGAGGGCGAGGACACCACGTCCGGAAGCCCGACCAGGGGGGGCACACTCCAGGTCAGTTACACGATGAACCCGCGGCTCGGCGGCCGCCGGCTGGATCGCGGCGCTCCGAGAATGCTCGCCTGGGAACATACGGGCTTGCCGAACTGCGGCACGGAGGCCGCCCACTGGGAGTCGTGGCCGGCCAGCGCCGACGACGTCCGCGTCCGACATACATCGCCCCGCCACGGCGGGCTGCGAAACGTTCTCGGCCGCAACGGCGACGTGCATAGCGAACCACCCTAAGTGATTCACTTCTTAGGACGACAACCATGATGAGATTCTGGTCGGTCTTTCTGGCCTTCATCGGGGCCGCCGCCGTACCCGCCGCGGACACGGGCCCCTTGGCCGGTGCCGTCATCGTCGTCGATCCCGGTCACGGCGGTCAGCGCTATTCGAAGAGTTACACCGGCGGCACCCGCGGCGTCGTCTTCCGGTTGACGGAGAGCGAATTGAACCTGCGCGTCGCCGTCGAACTCGCGAAGCTCCTCAAGGAGAATGGCGCGACCGTGCACATGACCCGCCTCGGCGACCACCGCCTCAGCCGCGAAGGCTCCAGCAACTCCGACGAACTGCACGCCCGCATCGACTTCTTCGAGCACTACAACGTGCACTTCTTCCTCTCCGTGCACCACAACGCGGGCGGCCCTGGCTCAGGACACACCGCCCTTCATAAGAATAACGCCGCGGACGTGACGCTTTACAAGGCACTCGCGCAGGACGTCAATGACGCGCTCGAAGGCGCCGTCCCCGGTCCGAAGCTCGCTCTCATCGGCAACCGGCCGTACCACATCCTCAGCCAGACCGACATCCCCGGCACGATTTCCGAGTCCGGCTTCATGACCAACCGAGCGTACGACGAACTCTCCATGCGTCCCGATTACCCGCCGAAGGAGGCGGCTGCGATCTGCAAGGGCGCGATCAAGTACTGGACCGAGCACAAGGACGCGATCGTCGCCCTGCGCGAAAAGCTGATGCAGGAGCGGGCGGCCCACCCCCGCGACCCGAAGACCTACACCGCCATCGACCTGAACCCGGAGTTCCGGGTGCGGATGGACGAACTGCTGGCGCGCGTCGCCCCGGGCGGCAAGTACGACCCCGCGAAGGCCGGCGAGTACGTCGCGAAGTTCAAGGAGGTCGTTGTCACCGACCCGGCGGCGACGTTCACGGTGAAGGCGGAGTACGACGGCAAGGTGATCCGGCTCAGCGGGGCCACGTCCGACCGGAAGTATCACGACACGTTGATCGATCTGTTCGTGGCGATGAAGCTGTACGACATCACCAACGACATCAAAGTCCCGCCGGCGCCGCGGGAGTCACGGCGGCGCCCCGCCCCACCGGCGCTCAGGCGATGACCTCGCGGACCACCGTGCCGCTGACATCGGTGAGGCGGAAGTCGCGGCCGCTGAAGCGGTAGGTGAGCCGTTCGTGGTCCAGGCCCATCAGGTGCAGGATGGTGGCGTGCAGGTCGTGCATGTGCACCGTGCCCTCGACCGCCTGGTGGCCGAACTCGTCGGTGGCGCCGTGGGCGAAGCCGCGCTTGACTCCCCCGCCGGCCAGCCAGACGGTGAAGCCGCCCGGGTTGTGGTCGCGGCCGGTGCCGTTCTTCTCGGCGTAGGGCGTGCGGCCGAATTCACTGCCCCACCAGACAATGGTGTCGTCGAGCAGGCCGCGCGCCTTGAGGTCCGTCAGCAGGCCTGCGACGGGCTGGTCGACGCGGATCGCGTGGTCCTT
>DATJGQ010000610.1:0-6436 GCA_035494815.1 Gemmataceae bacterium | reverse complement strand
CCTGCTCAATTCGGCGCTGACGATGTTCGCGTTTCTCGGCGTGCTCTGGTCGATCACGCCGTGGCTGGTGGCCACCGCCGTCGGCTATGCCGTCTTCGGGACGCTGATGACGGTGCTGATCGGACGAAAGCTGGTGAACTTGAACTACCTGCAGCTCAAGAAAGAAGCCGACCTGCGCTACCGCCTCGTCCAGGTTCGGCAGCAGGACGAGCTGATCGCGCTTAACCACAGCGAGCCGTGCGAGCGGGGCGACGTCGTGAGGCGTCTCGTGGCGGTGGTGGGGAACTACCTGTCCATCATCAAAGTGAACCGAAACCTCGGCCTGTTCGCCAACGGCTACAACTACGTGACGCAGATTCTGCCGGTACTCGTCGTGGCGCCGCTTTACCTGCGGGGCGAGGTGCCGTTCGGCGTGATGACGCAGTCGGCGGCGGCGTTCGGGTTCGTACTGAGTGCTTTCTCGGTGATCGTGACGGAGTTCCAACGGGTGTCGTCGTTCGCGGCGGTGGCCAGCCGGCTCAGCTCGTTGTGGGAGGCGAGCGTCGAGGGCGCGGCCCCCGCGCTCGCCGCCGCGACGCCTTCGGCCGACGGCCGCGCGATCCGCCATTCGTTCGGCGGCGACGTCGTGCAGTTCGTCGGCCTGACGCTGGTCACGCCGCGGGACGGGCAGGAATTGATCCGCGAGCTGACACTCCAAGTGCCGCCGAGCCTTCGCCTCCTCGTCACCGGCCCGAACGGCGCCGGCAAGAGTGCCCTGTTCAAGGCGGCGGCGGGCGTCTGGTGGTGGGGCCGTGGCGAGGTGAGCGTCCCCGAAAGCGGCAAAGTGATGTTCCTCCCGCACGGCGCTTACGCCGTCCCCGGCACTCTGCGCCAGCAGCTGCTACACGGACTGCCGCCGGAATGCGGCGACGAGGCGGAGATCCGACGGGTACTCGCAGAGGTCAAACTCGATACGGCCCTCGAACAGGTCGGCGGACTCGACGTCGAACGCGACTGGATCAAAGTGCTGTCGAAAGGCCAGCTGCAACGCCTCGGCCTGGCCCGCGTGTTGCTCGCCAAACCGACTTTCGCCCTGCTCGACGGGGCGACCACCGCCCTCGATTCGTTCTGGGTGCAAACGCTCTACAACGTGCTGCGAGACACCGAGATCGCGTACGTCACCTTCGGCGACCACCCGGATCTCGTGCCGTACCACGACCTGACGTTGGAGCTATGCGGCGACGGCTCCTGGCGGGTGGAGCGGGAGCCGACCGGCACCTGCCCAGTTCGGCCGGCGGGCAGCGACGACGACTGACTATTCTGTTGCTTTTCGGGGAGTGCCTCATTATATAACGACGAGAGATGACACCATGCGGCGTCGGGCGGGCCGTGCGGCTTGCCGGGGGCCGTGACGGCACGTTCGCCAACGGAGGCTCTCCCATGATGCGGCTCGCTCGCTTATTCGCGACCGGTCTGGCCCTGTTCGTGGTGGTCGGGCTGGCCATCGGTCAGGAAAAGAAGGAAAAGGTCGTCGACGGCAAGATCGCCTGTGCCAAGTGCGAACTGATGAAAGAAGCAAAGTGCGCCACCACCGTGACCGTCAAGGAAGATGGCAAGGAAGTGGTCTACTACTTCGACGCCGAATCGAATAAGGCGTTCCCGCACGGCAAGTACTGCAAAGGCACCAAGGACGCCAAGGTGACGATCACCAAGACCGAAGAAAAGGGCGGCAAGAAGTACGCGACGATCACGAAGATCGAAGAGAAGTAACGACCGGCCCTTGAGACTCCGAAAACCGCGACGCCACCCGATCAGGGTGGCGTCTTTATTTTGCAGCCGATATTCGTTAGCACTTCGCCGTCTTGCGCTTTTTGCCGATCGAGCCGCGCTTGCGGACCTTTTCGATGTATTCGGTCGCGAGCGGAACTTTACAGTCCGTCTCGCCCATGTCGACCATCACCTCGCCGATGTGCTCCGCCACCTGCAGGGCGTGGTCCGTCAGTGGCGCCACGTACGAGCCGACGGCGATCACGAAGCCGTTCATAACGTAGCGGACACGATTTGGCGCTTTGTGGATGGACTTGCCCACGCGGTCGAGCAGCTTTTTCAGCTGCGGGATATCGAGGCCGTCGTCGTCGGTGATGGCGACGAGGCTATTGAGCGTCGCCCAGCCGGTCGAGGCGGTCTTTTCGTCCTTCGACTCGATCCACATGAGCGCCATCTCACGGCCGTGCAGGCTGCCGGCGGCGACCCACGCGACGGTGTATCCGCAAATCGACGGGGAGGTCGCCTTGTCGAGCCAATGCTGCAAGTCCTTTTTGGTCATGCGGGCGTCGTCGGCGATCAGCCCGGCTAGGTACATGGCGTCGTAAATCCCGGTGTCATAGAGATCCAGCGCGAGCTGGTAGTCCTTCTTGATCCGCTTCTGGATCTTCTTGAGTTCTTCGATTTTGACGCCGAAGAGCGGCTCCTTGGCGCCGTGGTTGAACATGATCTTCTTGTACGCGTCGCTGCCCAGCGGGCGGATTTCCTCGACGATCTCGGCGGCGGTCATGGTGATGTCTCCGGGGTTCGGAAAAGTATCGGACATGACCGCGGCGCACGCAAGAGAATCAATCGTTCCGCGCCAGAAACTCTTCGACCCGAAGGCCGACCTCGTCGCCCGCGTCCTCAAGAATGTAATGGCCGGCGTCGTCGTAACGGTGCACCTCCGCGGCGGGGAAGTATTCCTGCCATTGCCGCAGGAAATGCGCGTCGAAGACGAAGTCGCGCATCCCCCAGCAAATCAGTACCGGCCGGTCGCGCAAGAGGGGCAGCCGCCGCTCCGTCTCGCTGACGATGTCGTAGCCCGGGTCGCTCCCTACGAGCGGGATCGTCTGCACGAACTTGAGCACGGCGACGCGATGCGCCCATGAGTCGTATGGCGCGAGGTACATCCGCCGCACCTCCGGCGGCAGCGGCCTTCGCGTGACGCACCAGCGGGCCGCCGCCCGGCAGAACAGGTTCGCCCCGCGGATGAGCAGCGCCCCCAGCGTCGTGTTTCGCCCGAGCCAGAGTGACAGCGGCAATCGCTTGGTCTTCGGGAGATGAAACGTCGCCGTGTTGAGCACGATCAGCCGTTTCACCCGTTCGGGAAATCGCGTCGCCCACGCCGTGCCGATCATTCCGCCCCAGTCGTGCAGAACGAGCGTCACGTCGTGGTCGAGCTTCAGATGATCCAGAAGCGCGGTCAAATCGGCGATGCGGCGCTCGAGGCTATATGGGTACTCAGACAGGGGCGGCTTATCGGACAGTCCGCAGCCGACGTGATCGGGTACGACGCAGCGATAGCGGCAGCGGAGGCGCAGGACGAGGTTGCGGTAGAAGAACGACCATGTCGGATTGCCGTGCACCATCACGACGGGCGGGCCGTCGCCTTCGTCGAGGTAATGCATTCGGACGCCGGAGCCGACCTCGAAAAAATGGCCGGTGAAAGGATAAAGATCCTGATGGATGGTTGGAGAGTCAGGGGACAATATGGAACGGGTCCTTGTCGTTGATGACGTAGATGCGGAAGTCGCGGTCTAACGTGAAAATGCGCTGGATCCCGGTTCGCTCTGCTGCCACGACCAGCGAAGCGTCGGCAAGGTCCATCGGGACGTTGGAGTACCGCGCCATCACGACGCGCATCCGTGCCAATTCGTCATCGGCGTGCCGCCGGACCAGCAATACGCCGCGGGCAACGTATTCCCAAAGCTCGTCTTGAGCAGTGTGGCCGCCGAAGCGGCAGACCAAGTGCATGGCTTCGGCAAGGCAGGCCCAAGTCGTGAGAAGTTCTTCACCGCCGAGAAGGTCTAATGTGTCATTACACTCGGTGTGGTGCTGGTCCGTGCGGTCGCCGAGAGCAACCAAGGGGCCTGCGTCACACAGTATCAAAATCGCCCCTCGCGACGTTTCTGTTCGAGGTAGTCAGCGAACTTCTCGCCGCAATCCTCGGACAACCGTTCTTGACCGCCGCTGCTGAAGTTGCCGATCAACCCGTGTAGCCGCTCGCGCAGGGTCTTCTTGTCTGCGGGTGCTGCGCTTTGGCCGTTCGGCTTCGGAACATGATGTTCGAGCCAGTCGACCGGCGTCGTGTGACCTTCCGCGGCCGCCTTCTCCAACCGTTCGTAGAGTTCGTCGGGTAGTTCGAGTGTGCGGCTCATGATTTCGGTTCCCCGGGGTAACATTCCATTCTACCCCGCGGCCGCCTCAATACTGCAACCCCAGCATGAGGCAGTTCAGCCCGCTGCCGATGCCCAAAAAGCCGACGCGGTCGCCCGGACAAATGAACGCCCGCTCCTCGGCGAGGGCTGCGGTCAACGGCAGCGACACGGTGCCCATGTTGCCGAGGTAGGGGAAGGTCGAGAAGTCCTTCTCCGACGGGATGCCGAGCGTCCGCAAGATCGCCTCGCGGTGGCCGGCGCCGACCTGGTGGCAGATGACTTTATCGACGTGGTCGGCGGCCCAGCCGAGCCGGCCGCGGAACGAATCCCAGGTCCGCAGGCCGAGATCGACGCCGAACTTGAGGACCGCGGCAGCGTCCGTCGAGGTGAACGGGATCACGCAGTTCCGCAGGCCGTAGCCGCCGGAGAGTATCCGCTCGACCGGGTTACTGGACACCACCTTGCGCACGACCGCGTCGATCGATTCGAGACCCCAGCGGCAGAGGCCGAAATGCTGCGGGGCCGTTTGCGTCGCGCCGCCGAGGAGCTTCCGCCGGCGGGCGACCGCGAAACTGCCGTCGGTGACTAAAACTGCGACCGCCCCGCTGCCGCCAGTAAGCGTCGCCAAGGCCGACTTAAAGGTCTCCATGTCCGGGGAGTCGAGCATCTTGGCGATCATGACCTCGTTGATCTCGCGGGCCGTCTCGCAGGCGACGACGAGGCCCGCCCGGGCCTGGCCTAGCTCGATCTGGTTGGCGACGTCGACGATGCCGTTGAGCACGCCGAGGCAGGCGTTGGACACGTCGTAGACGAACGCGCCGGGGCTGACGCCGAGCGCGGCGGCGACGTGGCAGGCGGTCGCCGGCTCGAATTGTTCGCGGCAGACGCCGGCGTAGATGAGGACGTCGATCTCGCCCGGCCGGATGTCGGCGGCGGCGAGCGCCTTGCGGGCGGCGGCGACGGCCCCTTCGGTCAGCGGGTACCCCTCCTCCCACCACCGGCGTTCGGCGATGCCGGTCATGGCTTCGAGCTGCCCGGCCGGCAGCCGCAGCTGCTGGTAGAGCGGCTCCAGCCGGGCCTCGAGTTCGGCGGTGGAGACGACCACCGGCGCGAGTTCGTAGCCGATCGCGTCAATGGAGACTCGGGAGTACCGCATGGCGTTCTGCCGTGTGCCTGAAGGCGAAGTCCTTCATCTGGTAGATGACGCGTCCATCCACCAGCAAAAACCCGTCGGCCCAAAGGGTCTGCGTGTCAGGGTCAATTCTAGTCACAACCGCCTCGACCGTCACTCGTCGGTCGCCCGGAACCACCTGGCCGCGATAGACCCAATTGTGAGAACCGCCGACCGCCGGCGACTGCCAGACGGTTTGAGAATCGTCCTCCCAGCGGCGGGAGGCAACGACTGCGAGCAGTTGCAGGAACGCCTCCAGGCCGAGCGATCCGGGCCAAACGGGGTCCTGATGGAAGTGGGCTTTGAAAAACCACTCGGCCGAATCGACGTCTTTGACGCCACGGACGAAGCCCAGCCGGTGCGGCCCGCCGTCGGGCAAAAACAAATCGATGCGATCGATCATCCGCAGCGTCGCATCGGGGAACGGCGGCCCGTCGGGATAGGCGAACCGTTCGCCGCCGGCGGCCTCGCTGGCGGTCGGGCGGTACGGTTCGGCGTCGCGGATGCCGACTTGTTGGGCGAGCGATTTCGCGGCGAAGAAGCCGAAATAGGTGTCGCCGCGGAAAACATCGCGCCCGACGGCGTCGCGGACCGCGAAGTCGAAGTTCTGAATGATCATGCCGGCGGACTTCGAGACGCGGGTCATTGTGACGGTCGTCGTCAAAGTCCCTGCGTCCGGAGTGACTATGCCCAGCACGACCGCGGTGCCGCCGAGGTTTCGGTAGTGCAGGTCCGTCGGGCTGTGGAGGGCGGACCCGATGTACGCGCTTGTCCAGCCACACGTCTGCAGCGCGACTTCGAGCAGGACGGCGTAGGGCATCGCCGGCTGGCGGGCGGCGGCGAAGTACCACGCGTCGGGCGGGACGTCATATTCGGCTGTCGTCGTGCCGCCGGGTTTCATCGTCCACGGCTCGGCGGTCGTGTGGATGACGCGGTCAAGGAACGAGTACGGCGGCGCCGGCAGGCGGGCGATAAAGCGGTCGCGGTCGAACGAGCGATAGCGATCGCCGAACGCGGCGGACGGCGAGCCGGTGGCGAACTCCAGTACTTGCGAACGCGAAAAGACTACGACGGACTTGCCGGGTGCCATGCCCACGGCTTT
>DATJGQ010000609.1:0-2202 GCA_035494815.1 Gemmataceae bacterium | reverse complement strand
GCGGACATCAATCTCGGCGGCGCGGCGGGCAACCGATACAACGTCAAGGGCGCGGTCAGCCGCACGACGACGACGGACACGATCAGCGGCTCCGGCACGAGCACAAGCCCGGTCATCATCCGCGGCTATGGGACTGTGATCGGGGATGGCAACCAGGGTCGCACGTCCGCCAACGGCGACCTCGTGACGACGAACATGCCGGCCGTGACCTATACGTCGGGGCGGCTGACCGTCACCGGAGCGTGGGTAATCGTCGAATCGCTGAACGTGACAGGCGCGGCCAATGCCAGCACGCTATCCGTCGGCACTGATAACGTGGTCAAGGGGTGCAAGGCCGTCAACTCTGGAACAGGGGCCGGTGCGATCGCTCTGTCGTCTAACGGCCTGCGGTCCGTCCTGTTCGACAACGACGCGCAACTAACCGGCGGTTCCGGCGGCGCGGCGGCGTTGCAGCACACGGGCGCGTCCGGGCGCGTGCTGAACAACCGCGTCAAGTCCGGGCAGGCGGTCGGCATCATCTGCCAGAGCACCCCGGCCGTCGTCGGCAACGTGATTTTCGTTCAAACCGGCCTCGGCATCTCGGTGAACTCGACCGCCGGCTCCCCGCTGATCTACGGCAACACGGTCGTCGGCGGGACGACGGACGGCATCGACATCGTTACCGGCACGACCGGCCTCCAGTGCATCGTCAACAACATCATCACCGACAACGGTGGCTACGCGGCCGACCTGAACTCAACCGCCGTCGCCGGATTCTTCGCTTACAACCGCACGCGGGACAACACGAGCGGGGCGATCAACCTCGGGACCGATTGGGCCGCGGCCACTAGCTACGGCCACGTCACCAGCGGCGCGGGGACGAGCGACTACACGAACGCGGCGGGCAACGACTACACGCTCATCAGCACCAGCCCCGCGAAGGGGGCGGGGTGGTTCAGCTACATGGACATCGGGGCGCTGCAGCGGCAGGAGAGTGCGAGCGGTGGCGGCGGCTTCATCATCGGCGGGTAAACCTTGAGCGATAACACTCAACTATCCGCCGCCGTCGGCACCGGCGACGTCCTCCAGACGGACGACCTTGGCACGTACAAGATCGCCGCGTCCAAGATCACGCTCGGGGCCAACAACTCCGACGACGGCTACGTCTGCACCGCCAACCCGATGCCCGTCTCGGACGCGGGCGGCTCGCTCACCGTCGATAATGCCGGGACCTTCGCCGTGCAGGCCGCGCAGTCCGGTACGTGGAACGTCACGAACATCAGCGGCACGGTCAGCCTGCCCACCGGGGCCGCGACCGCCGCCAAGCAGCCCGCGCTCGGCACCGCCGGCACGGCCAGCGCCGACGTCCTGACCGTCCAGGGCATCGCCTCGATGACCGCGCTGAAGGTGGACGGCTCGGCCGTCACCCAGCCGGTCAGTGCCGCCAGCCTGCCGCTCCCCTCCGGCGCGTCCACGGCCGCGAAACAGCCGGCCCTGGGCACGGCGGGGGCCGCGTCCGCCGACGTCCTCACGGTGCAGGGCATCGCGAGCATGACGGCCCTGAAAGTGGACGGGAGCGGGGTCACGCAGCCCGTCTCCGGCACCGTCACAGTCCAGCAATCGACCGCCTCAAGCCTCAAGGTGGACCTGAGTGGCACGGCGGCGAACGCCACCGCGATCAAGGTCGATGGGTCCGCGGTCACCCAGCCGGTGAGCGGCACAGTCACGGCCAACGCGGGTTCGGGCACCTTCGCGGCCAGTGACACCGGCGCGACTTCGGGCGGCCTGACGCCGTACCACCTGGTCTGCGCCAACTCGAACAACGCCACGAGCGTCAAGAACTCGGCCGGCCAGCTCTATCACGTCTCGGCGTTCAATAACTCCGGGACGATCGCATACCTGAAGATCTATGACAAGGCGACAGCGCCGGCGCCGGCCAGCGACACGCCGAAGCTGAGTTACCTGATCCCCGCGAACACCAGCGGCGCGGGCCTGACGCTCAATATCGACAAGGGCGTGGCGTTCGCCAGCGGCATCGCGATCGCCGTCGTCACCGGGATCGGCGACACCGACAACACGTTAGTCGCGGCATCGGCCTACATCGTCAACTTGGGGTACAAGTAACCGTGGGCTTCATCGCGATCTATCTCGGCCTGTACGGCGGCGGTGGTTCCGTCGTGACCCCGCCGACCGTCTTCGGCTACCTCGCCCTCACGACCGCCT
>DATJGQ010000608.1:0-5538 GCA_035494815.1 Gemmataceae bacterium | reverse complement strand
TGCCTCGACGCTCGCCACGATCTCTTGATACCGCAACGGCGCGTAGCGACTCGCAATCAACCCCGTCGCTCGCTCGGCGTCGATCGTCTGCACCAGCACGCCTTCCTCGCCGTACGGCAAATGCGCCTGGCAGTGGCCCGTCGGGTCGATCAAGGTGGTCGCCGATTCCTGGTAGCGCAGCGCGTAGTTCACGCTCGCGAAGTAGATCGTGTTTTCCAGGCCGCGACACATCATCGCCTTTTCGTAGTACGGATTGGCCGAGGCGCCCCACTCCGTAAGGCGGCGCCCTTTCTCGTCACTTCCCGAATGCTGCGGGTGAAAGACGATCTTCGCGCCTCGCACCGCCGCCCAGCGCACCGTCTCGGGATACCGCCAGCCCTCGTGGCAGATCGCCACGCCGAATTTCACGCCGTCGGCTTCGAAGAGTCGTCGGCCGCTGCCGGGGACGTAGTGCGCGTCCTCGCTCGGGTCGAGTTGGTTCTTGGTCTGATAGCCTTTGACTCGGCCTTGGGCGTCGATGACGTACGCCGCGATCTGCCGGCCCGATTCGGTGAGCCGTTCCGCACCGAGGATCGTGGCGACCGAATTGGTTCGCGCCGACTCCGCCACGGCGTCGAGCAGCCGTGCGTGTTCTGCCGGGCCAAAAGGCAGGACGTCGATTCCGACGCCGCGCAACCCCGGTAGATAAGCCTCCGGAAAACACACGATCTTTGCACCTTGGGCCGCCGCCTCGGACACGAGCCGCCGGATTTTGTCCAAGCCCTCGTCCAGCGACGTGGCGACCCGTGGCGACGCCAGGGCAATGATCATGGATGAACTCCGGAAAAGGGCGAAGCGGCCCGCCGTTTGCATCCTACTCGGCCGCGACGTGTCCCAATCAGTTCCTATGGGTCGCATAAGTCCCATAGGTCCCATTCCTATCAGGAGGCCGATCATGAACTGGGATCAAGTGAAAGGCAACTGGAAGCAGTTCACCGGCAAGGTCAAAGCCAAGTGGGGCAAGCTCACGGACGACGACCTGACCACGATCGCCGGCAAGCGCGACGAGTTAGCCGGGAAGCTTCAGGAGAGATACGGCTACGCCAAGGAGCAGGCGGAGAAGGAACTCGACGACTTCACCCGCAGTCTGGGGCCGTGAGAATGGTTCGGACCTCAAGCCGTCCCCACTCGCCGTGGGGACGGTTTTTCCTATCTACGCGGACTTGCGCGACGCAACGACTTCGGTCGCGTTCTCGCCGGCGTACTTGAGCAGGCGGTCCCAGGCTTCGCCGACGTCGGGGACGCTTGATTCGGCCCGCCGCAAATCCTCCACCAGCTCGGCGGCTGTCGGATACAGATCGCCGGCGTCGGGCGTGAGTCGGGCCAGCACCCGCCGCAGCGGGGTCGGGAGCGGCTTCGGCCCCTTGGCATTCTTTCGCCGCGGCGGGATTTGCGACCAGGCGGTGACGATCGAACCAAAGGCCAAGAGATCGGCGGCCACGGTGGCGTCGCTGTCGGGAACGGCGGCGAGCCACGGCGGCTCGCCGAAGCCGGTCAACCTCACCGTGCCGTCGGCAACGAGGATTGCGGACTGCGACGTCAAGTGGCCGTGCACCAGGCCCGCCTGATGTGCTGCGGCCAGACCTGAGGCGGCCTGCGTCGCAAGCCGGCACCAGACGCCCGGAACGGCCGCGAGGAACGGCCACTCGGTGCTCGGCAGACCGCTGAGCCATTCCTGCAACGCCGCCGGCCGGCCGTTGATCTCCAACACCTCGAACGTGGCGGCCAGGTTCTCGTGTCGGAGGGCCGCGGCGGCCGCGAACCGCTGCCGGAATTCGTCCGGACGGACGGCGTCCTGCATCTCCGCCTCGGCGAGATGTCGCAACACGCCGGTCGAGCCCCGGCGCGGGTCAAAGACGCGGTAGACCGCCTCCCGCGGCGACGAACTGAGCCGGTCGACCACCCGCAGCGGCCCGAGTACCAGCCCGTCGAAATTGCCTGCCTCGATCAGGGCCAACTGGTATAGCGACAGCGCCGCCGCGCCGGCCCCGCGGCCGGAGAGTAACACCTGCCGCAACGACCGCCGCTGCCGGCGGGCCTCGAGCAGGAGGGCGGTCAACGTTTCGGCATCGACGAGTTCCGCCGAGCGGAGCAGTTCGCCGAGTTGCCGGTCGGCGGGGTCGAGTTCGCTGGTCAAGGCGATGATATCGGGCCGCGCTTCCTCATTCACCGTTCCGCCGCGACCCGAGTCTTCGAGGGGAGCGCTGGCGGGGTCGAGCGCTCCCCTCGCTGCGCTCGCCTCGCGGCTAAACGGAAGAGATTGCGGGGCGGCGCTCGTCTCCGTCGGCGTCGTCGACGAATCCGCCAACTCGCGCAACTTCTTGCGATACCACTCGCGCATATCGCCGAGGTGCCGTTCCACTTCGCCGCGGCGTTCGCTGACCTGTCGCTCCTGGGCTTGGAGGTCCGCGGATTGCCGGGCGAGTTTTTCCGACGTCTCGCCGACCTGCCGCGCCTGCTGCTCGACCTCGGCCTGCTTCCACCCCAGCCGCGTCTCGTCGTGGGTAAGCGTCTGCCGCATCTCGGTGACGCGTGCTTGCCAGTCGATTAGTTGCTGACGGAACGCGGTCACCGCCAGCCTGTGTTCGGCCCGCGCCCGTTGCAGGGCTAGTTCCTGCTGACTGAGCCGTTCGCTCTCGGCCTGGACTTGCGCCCGCAACGCCTGCAAGTCGTCGTGACTCTGTCGGGTGTAGTCGTGCAGCTCGGCGAGGTGAGCCTGCATCTGTTCGCGGGCCTGGGCGAGGCGTTCGAGAACCGCCTGGCCGCGCAGCTCAAGGTCGGGAAGCTGCTTCTGCAGTTCGGCCGTTTGTTCGGCCGTCTCGCGGCGGAAGGTTTCGAGTTCGGCGCGGAGACGTTCGGCCTCGGCGGCCGATCGCCGCTGTTCCTGCTCCCAGACGGTCTTCGCCTCGAAGTGTTCCTTCCGTTGTCCGGCCAAGGTCTTGCCCGCGGTCTGCAGCCGTTCGATCTGGCCGCGTAGCGTTTGTTCGCGTTCGGCGATTTCCGTGGCTCGCTTCTCCAGGGCGGCGGTCTGCTCTTCGAACGTCCGCTTCGCCGCGAGGATCTTGGCCTCGGCGTCCTTGCGGACCTGCTCGAGGGTCGCGCCATCGTCGCCCAATTGTGCAACCTTTTCGTCGCAGGCCCGCGACTGTTCGTCGAGCTGCTTTTGCCGGGCGGACAGGTCTTCACCGCGGCGGCGGAGTTGCTCCTGAAGCGCTTTGCGGGCGTCCTCGGTTTGGGCGAGGGCTACTTCGCGATCCTTGAGCGCGTGCCGGTCGGCCTCGATCCGCTGCTGCAGTTCGAGCAACTGTTCCGCCCGCGCCTTGAGCATGCCGGCCTGCTCGGACTGCTGGGCGGCCTGGGCGTCGAGCGCGGCCCCGCGCTGGCGCTGCTTCATGTCCTCGCCGGCGAGCCGCTCCTGCAAGTCCTTGAGCCGGTGCAAACCGACCCGCAGTTTCTGGCTTTCGGCCTCGAACGACTGACGGTCCTGGGCGTTTGTGCGTTGATCGGCGTCGATGGTCGAACGGAGTCGCTCGGTCTCGCGGAGTTGCTCCTGGATCGTCCGCTCGGACGCCTCCTGCCGGGCCCGCTGTTCGGTAAGCGCCTGCGCCTCCTGGCGGACCTCATCGCGCAACCGCTCCAGCCGCGTGCGCAATGTTGCGAGCATCGCCTGCTGGCCCTCGACGAGCGCCGCCCGCTCGGCGAGTTGGGTGATCATCGCCTCTTGGTCTTCGCGCTGCTTCGCGAGTCGCTCGGCCTCCTGCCGTTGACTCTCATGCGCCGCGTCGAGCTGCCGGGCCTGCTCCTCCAACTCGGTCGCGTCCCGCTGCAACTGTTCGCCGCGGCGGTCGAGGTCGGTGGTGCGGGCGTCGAGCTGTTTCTCGCGGTGTTCGAGCGTTCCCGAGAGGCGGTCGAGACGCGCCAGATCGCTCTGATACCGGCGCTCGGCTTCGGCCGTACGTTCCTCGCGGCGGACGCATTCGGCGATCCGTTCACCGAGCCGCTTTTCGTCGGCGGCGAGGCGGGCCTCGTGCGCGCGGATGTCCTCGTCGCAGACGCGGCGGGTCTCCGCGAACGCCTCGCGGGCGGCGGCGAGGTCCGCCTCGCGGCCGTTGAGCTGTTGTTCGCGGGCGTCGAGTTCGCGCAGCCGCGGGGTGAGTCCGCGTTCGATCTCGTCCAGTTCGCGCTTGCGATCCTGCACCTTGTGCGCGGCGTGTTCGACCGCCTGCTGCAACCCGGCGAGGCGGTCGCGGCGCTCCTGATACCGCTGATGCAATTCGCGCTGCAGCCCGGCGAGATCGGCACGGAGCCGGGCGAGTTCTTCCTTTTCGGCGGCCAGGTGTGCGGCGCGGTGATCGACCTCGCGCGGCGGCCGCGCGGAAACCGGCGCGAAGTCGATAGACAGCGCCTCCCGCCCACTCGCCGCTTCCGGATGACCCCCGACTCCTGACTCCTGACTCCTGACTCCTGACTCCTGACTCCTGACTCCTGACTCCTGCAGCCCGACTCGCACGGCGATCGTGACCGGCCCCAAGCCGATCGTGTCGCCGTCGTTCAGATCGGCGTGATGGACCGGCCGGCCGTTGAGCTGCACGGGGGCCGTCGGGGCGAGCTTACGGAGGCGGACGCCGTCGGCGTGTCGGGTGATGACCGCGAGGACGGGCGGCAGTTTCGCGCCGGGGACGCGGAGGTCGCAGCCGGTGACGCTGCCGATCAGGAACTCGCCGCCGTGCACGTCGTAGACGGTCGGGCGCGCGGACCCGGCGGGCAGTTCCAGCCGGACTTCCGGCGCGGCGTGCGAAGCGGTGATGTGCTGTGCCATACGTGGCAGCCGGGGGCGTTGCCTGTGCGTCCGTGCGACGGCACGACCGAGGGCGCGGCTATTGGAACGGATCGGCGAAGTTTTGGGAAGGCCGGTCTGAAAGGACGCGGAGTTGTCAAAGCCGTGAAAACAGTCAACTTGGGAAAGCCCCTTTTCGCCACCCCGCGAATCGTCATATCGGGTGCCATGCCCACGGCTTTGCGTGGGCATGTTAGCGCCACCATGCCCACGCAAAGCCGTGGGCATGGCACCCAACCGCCCCCACTCACCTCGAAGACTCGCGTCGCGGCTAAACATTGACCGGTTCGGGCGCTAGAACACCGCCGGCCGGTGTGATACCATCGCCTCATCGCTCTCCCGGAGGAACTCGCCATGCCGGATACCGCCCCGATCAACCGCCGCACGATGATGAAAACCGCCGGCGCCTTGGGCGCCTTCGCCGCCGCCGGGCCCGCACTCGCCGCCGACGCGGCCTCGAAAGGCCACATCAAGCAGTCCGTCTGCCGCTGGTGCTACAGCCGGATCCCGCTGGAAAAGCTGGCCGAGGAAGCGGCCAAGATGGGCTACAAGTCACTCGAACTGCTCAACCAGAAAGAAGTGCTGATCGTCAAAAAACTCGGGCTCACCTGCGCCATGCTCAGTAGCCCGTCGAGCAAGATCGAGAATTGCCTGAACCGCGT
>DATJGQ010000607.1:0-3400 GCA_035494815.1 Gemmataceae bacterium | reverse complement strand
TGGCTCATCGCGTCGTTCTGGTCCGGCCGACCGGCCGTCATTCTGGTACTCGGGGCGCTGGCGATCACCGCCCTGGCGCTTCTGGAGCGGATCGGCGTCATCAAGCTGCTCGGGCCGGTCTTCTGGTACGACACCATCCGCAGCGCCCGCCGCGGCCGCTATTTCCTGGTGCGCTGGCTCTATGCGATCAGCCTCTTGCTCCTGCTCCTGTGGGTGCACTCGATGTGGTCGCTCGATCAGCGGTTCGGCAACAATAGCGAGTCAAACCCGTACAAGGCGCTGGCGAAGCTGGCCGAGGAGTACTTTTTCGCGTTCGCGATCGTGCAGTTCGTCGCGGTCGTGCTGCTGACGCCGGCGTATGTCGGCGGGGCGATCGCCGAGGAGAAGGAACGCAAGACGCTCGAATTCCTGCTCGCGACCGATCTGCAGAACTCCGAGATCATTTTCGGCAAGCTGGCGGCGCGGGTCGGCAACCTCGCGCTGTTCCTGCTGACCGGGCTTCCGGTGTTGAGCCTGATGCAGTTTTTCGGCGGCATCGACCCGGGATTCCTGCTGGTCACCTTCGCGGTCACGGCCGTCACCGCCGCGAGCCTGGCGGGGCTGGCGATCCTGAACTCGACGATGCGGCGGCGGGCGCGGGACGCGATTGTCCTCACCTACTTCGCCGTCTTCGGCTACGCGGCTCTGACCGGCCTGTCCGTCTTTCTCAAATTCACGCTGATGCACTTCAACCGGGTGTACACGATCATCCCGGCGTTCAGCTGGACTTTGGCCGGGCACCCGATCGACTTCGGCGGGCTCGACACGACGGACCTGTTCGACGCGTTCAATGTGGGCAACCCGATCTTCGGCATAGTCAACGTCGCCCAGGCGTTCGGGGCGCGGACGATCGGCTACGAGGAGGTGATGCTCGACGAACTTCGGAAGTACGCGACCTGGCATGGCATCGTGACGGCGGTCTGTATCACTTGGGCGGTGCTGCGTCTGCGGGGCGTGGCGCTCACCCAGGGCGGGACGGCGAAGCGCGTGAAGCGCGGCAGGCGGATCGTGAACCGTCCGCCGGTCGGCGACCGGCCGATGATGTGGAAAGAGATTCGCGTCGAGGGCAACCCGCGGTTCGGCTGGTTCGGCTACGCGTTCCTGATGTTCCTGGTGGCGGCGAGTTTCGTGCCGGTCGGCGTAATCTTTTACAACTTCGCCTTCAACCAACAAAACGAGTGGATCGGCTTGTACGGCAGGAGCTTGGATGAGTTCAGACAGGCGGTGAACGCCTGGCTCCGGATCACGAACGGTTTCATCGGCTCGCTGATGCTGTTGGCGGTGGCGGTCCGTGGAGCCGGGGCGGTGAGCAGCGAGCGGGATCGCGATACGCTCACCGGCCTGTTGACGACGCCGATCACGACCGGCGAGATCGTCTGGGCGAAGTTCTGGGGCGGGATGTTGAGCGTCCGGGCGTTGTTCTTGTGGCTGGGCGCAATCTGGGCGCTCGCTTTGCTTTGTGGGGCGGTGCAAATCGCGGCGTTGCCGCTTAACGTCATCTTATGGGCGGCCCCGGCGGCGTTTTTCGCGGTCATGGGCATTTGGTATTCCACCGTGTGCAAGACCACCTTGCGGGCGACGACATGGTCGCTCGTGACGGCGCTGCTGGCCGGCGGGGCGCACTGGGTGTGCATGGGGATGTGTTGTTTCCTGCCGTTGAGCCTGGTCGCCCGCGGCGGGCCGGGGACGGATTTCAAGTGGGTGTTTTTCTTCGAGCTGGGCCTGACGCCGCCGTTCATTTTCGGGTGGCTGCCGTTCCTGGAGGTCAAGGACTTGGATCTCGACCGCGAAGGGCTGATGCCGGGATTCGCGCTGGTGGGGGCGGTATTGTGGTGCGTCGCCGCGGCGGTCGTCGGGCACTTTACACATGAACGGTTCCAGGAGGTGACGCACCGGAATCAGTGGGAGCGGCCGTTGCCGCCGCGGCGGGCGAAGGAGGATGAGGTGCCGGTGGTGCGAGCCGCGGAGGAATGATCATCGTCCTCGTTCCCACGCTCCGCGTGGGAATGCGGTCTTGCGACGCTCCGCGTCGCCTTCGGCGTCCAGGCATGGGACGCGTATTCAAGAGCTGAGATTCGCGACGCGGAGCGTCGGCCGAGCATTCCCACGCGGAGCGTGGGAACGAGACGGGAAAGGTTTGGCGATGAAGGTTCTGGGTCCGGTCTTCTTGTACGACCTCGTCCGCGTCGCGCGGCGGCAGCGGTTGGCACTCTCGCGCGCACTCTACGCGTCGGCGTTATTGGTCGCGATGTACCTAATGTACGCGAGCGCCTTCCCGTACGCGGGGCTGTTCTGGGGCTATCGGGTCAAGGGAAATGAGTTGGCCGCGTTCGCGACGCAATTCTTCGCCATCTTCGCGGCACTGCAGTTCGGGGCGATCATCCTGCTGACGCCGGCGCTGACGGCCAACGCCCTCGCCGAGGAGCGCAGCCAGAATACGCTGCTTTTCCTGTTCACGACCCATCTGACCAACCGCGAGATCATCCTCGGCAAGCTGACGACCCGGCTACTCCAGGTCGGGCTGCTCGTGCTGACCGGGCTGCCGGTGCTCGGCATCATGCAGTTGTTCGGCGGGGTCGATCAGTTGCTCGTCGTGGCCGCGTTCGTCGGGGCCGGCGTGACGGCGCTGAGCCTCGGCGCCCTCGGCGTCGCTTGCGCCGTATACGTCAAGAAGCCGCAGAACGCGGCGTGGCGGGCGTACCAATTCATCATGTTCTACGCCGCGTTCAGCACGGCAATGGTCTGGCTGCTGGAACTGCCGTTCGCGAAGCGAATCGCGACGGCCCGACCGCCGGTCGCCGTCGTGTCTCCGAACGGGACGATCATGTTCGTTCCCGGCCCGGCCCCGCCGATCCCGCAGTTAACACTGGGCGAAGAGGTCATGGAAGGGGTTAACGCCGCCAACCCGTTTTTCGCGGGCCAGCGCATTCTGTATTTCATGATGGCCGGCGTCGAAATGAACCGGATCGTCCCGCGTGTGCTCGGGCAGTACGTCTTCGTCCACGGCGCCTTCGCGATCGGCTGTCTCTGGGTGGCGGTCGCGGGCCTGCGCGCGGCCGCGGCCCGGCACACGGGCGGGCTCACCGTGAAGAAGGCGGTGCTGCTCAAACCCGCGCCGCACCCGCCGATCAAGGACCGGCCGGTCCTCTGGAAAGAGATCTACTGCGAGACCAAGCCGCGACAGCGTTGGCTGGCACTTTTTTTTACCCGCTGGTTCTTCGTCGCCAGCTTCCTGCCGGTGTGGATCCTGTTCGTGTTCAGCATCGATCATTTTGACCGGCTGACCGGTTGGTTCTACCTGGGCCTGGCCTACGGCGGGACGCTGGTGGCCGGCGTGTTGCTGTTGCGCGTCGGGGCGCAG
>DATJGQ010000606.1:0-3435 GCA_035494815.1 Gemmataceae bacterium | reverse complement strand
TTACGCTCATACGCTCAATGGTTTCATCTGTGGCGAGCTTATCGGCAGGATGCTGATTGAGAAGACGGCCACGCCGGCCCAGTTGGTCCTCACCGACACGGCAGACGCGCTGAGTTTGCGTCGGGTGGCGGACGTACCGGTTGTGTGGGTGGCGCCGCCGGACGACCCACAGGCCCAGACACTGCCAATCGTTCGCCAGGCGGTCGCCGGCCGCGGCGCGGTTTGCACTCATTCTGATTTTGCCGGCGAACTCCCGCGGCTCAAAGAGTCGTTGGAGCGACTCGGCGGCCTGGACTTGGCCGAGCCGTTCGCCCGGATTCGCGAGGCGATCGCCGAGGCGCGGCGAATGGGGGTCAGCCAGCGTGCCGCCTGACGATCGCGACCATCTCGACATTCGTCACCGCGCTGCGGACGCACCGGTCGATCTTGCGTTGGCCGTCGATGTCTCGGGTCCGCAGCCGCTGCAGCAGCGGCAGCCGATCGGCGTCCATGAGGCGCGCTTATTGACCCACGCGCCGTGGGTCCGCGGGCTTGGCCCGATGCGGTTCATGCTCAAGACGGAAGGCTGGAAGTTTCCGATACCGCCCGGGGAAATCGCGGGGCCCCCGCCGAAACCGCCGGCGACTCCGGCGCCTCCGCCATCGACTCCAAATTCGAACCGGCCCGCGCGCAAACTCACCACGCGCGTCGCGCCGACCGGCGACACCGTCCTCTTCAAAGATCGGCTGCTGTATCTGCTCCAACCGCCGATCGAGCAGATGTTCGTCGGCCGACAGATGACCGTGCCGTTCCCGCCGTACCCGTATCAGCTCGAAGGGATCGCCTTTCTCATGCCGCGACATTCCGCCTTGTTGGCGGACGAGATGGGCCTCGGCAAGACGATCCAGACCATCCTCGCGCTGAGGCTCCTGCTCCAAGCGGGGCTGGTCCGGCGGGCGCTGCTCGTCTGCCCGAAGCCGCTCGTTTTCAATTGGTGCCGGGAGCTGCGCGGCTGGGCGGAAGACTTGCCTTTTGAGGTGATTGGCGGCGATTTGGCCGCGCGGCGGGCGGCCTGGCGGGTGTCGACCGCGCCGTTCAAAATCGTCAACTACGAGGTACTGACCCGCGACGCCGAGATGGTATGCGACGGAACGGTCCACTTCGACCTGGTGATTCTGGACGAGGCCCAGCGCGTGAAGAATCGCGAGTCGAAGGCGTCGCAGGTCGTGCGGTCACTGCGGCGATCGCGGAGTTGGGCGCTCACCGGCACGCCCATCGAAAACAAGCCGGAAGACCTGATCAACCTGTTCGCATTTCTCGACCCCGGCCGGGTGCCGCAGGAGACCCCCGCGAAACTCCTCCCGCAACTGACCGCCGACTGCATCCTCCGGCGGACCAAGGACGAGGTGCTCGACGACATCCCGCCCAAGACCGTCCGCGATGCCTACCTGGAGCTGACGCCCGCCCAGCGGGCCGCGTACGACCTCGCGGAGAGCGAAGGCATCGTCCACCTGAACGAACTGGGCGACACCGTCAGCGTGCAACACGTCTTCGAACTGGTGATGCGGCTCAAGCAGATTTGTAACTTCGACCCGCGGACCGGCGAAAGCGCCAAGCTCGAGCGACTGCTCGCGGACGTCGCCGAAGTGGCGGAGAGTGGGCGAAAGGCGATCGTCTTCTCGCAGTGGGTCGAGCCGCTCGAGATCCTCGCGCGGGCACTCGCGCCGTTCGGGCCGTTGCAGTATCACGGGCGAATCCCGACGGCCCGGCGTGTGCCGGTCCTCGATCGCTTCAAGACCGACCCCGACAGCCACGTGCTGCTCATGAGCTACGGCACCGGCAGCGTCGGGCTGAATCTGCAATTCGCGAATTACGTGTTCCTGTTCGACCGCTGGTGGAACCCGGCCATCGAAGACCAGGCGATCAACCGGGCCCACCGGATCGGTCAAAAGCAGCCGGTGTTCGTCACCCGATTCGTGTCCCAGGACACGATCGAGGGCCGGATCGCCGACGTGCTCGATCGCAAGCGACAGATCTTCGAGGAGTTGATCGCCAGTAACGGGCCGCCGTCGCGGATGGGGTTGAGCGAGGACGAGATCTTCGGGCTGTTCGACATTCGCACCCGACCGCGGCGGGCGGCGTGAAGCTAATCCGCCGCACCGTCCTCGAAAATGAGCGCACTCGCCGTGAAGCCGTGGATGAAATTCTGCCCGCCGACCGGGCCGAGTTCGCCCGCCGCGAAGAATCCGGCGAGCGGTATGGACCCGAGTTCCGCGGCGAGCGCGTTCGCGTCGTGATGCGGCGCGGGAAACAGCCGCGTGCCCCGGCCGTTGCAGGTGAACAACAGCGCCGCGGCCGGCGCTGACGCCCGATTCTGACGCAACAACAGCCGCAAGTCTTCGTCGGCCGTATCCGCGTCGCGGACGTGGAACTGGACCGTCTGCCCGACGCGAACGCGGTCCGTGATCGCCAACGCCCCACTCGACCGGTCGATCCCGTAAAGGTTGCGGACCAGAAAGTCCCCGCGTTGAAACGTCTGCTGATACTCGTTGAGCACCAGCCCGATGTGCGGGCCGTGCTGGAAGAGTTCCTGGTCGCGGGCCGGCAGTTGCTGATAGAGGTCCCGCAACTGCTCCAGGGGCGAGCGGCCGCCCAGTTCGATGATGACGTTGTCTTGTCCCTTCGTGATCAGCAGCGGCGACCCGACAGGGCGGCACCCTTGCGACACGACACTCCGCATGGCCACGTCCCCGCGGAGCAGCACGCCGACCGCCCCAACGTCCACGACTTCCTCGCCGAAGATGAGCGGCGTCTGCTCGGGATCGCTCATGCCGCTCGCCATGCCGCCGTGGACGCGCAACCCTTTGTAATCGGAGTTCACTTGCGGGAGAAAGATCTCCGACGCGGGGAAGGTATACGGGTTGCCGAGCACGAGCATCGTGGCCGCCGCGGGGTCGCCCTCCACCAGCGAATCCGGCCAGCCGAGCAGACTCAACCCGTCGGAAGTCTGCCGCGGCGCGAGATGGAAAGGTTCCGCGGCGACGCGGCCGCCCCAGTCCGCCAACCAAAGGCTCACGGCCGGCTGCTTTTCGATTTCCTTGCCGGTGCCGACGATCGCTTCGCCGATGCAGCCGATCAGCGCCTTGGGCTGCAGCCGGTCGTGGAGTGTCTTGGCAATCGCGGCGGCCGCGTCGGCGTGGTGCGGGGAAAAGAAGACGGCGGCGAGCTCGATGTGCGACAGTCGGCCGCCGACCTCTCCACAGACTTCGTCCAGGGCGCGGCCGGTCGCGGGCGCGGTCGAAAGCGCGGCTGCGAACGGCATATCGGGACCTCTGACCGGGAGAGGAATTCCGACGCCATATTATAAGGTGCAGCGCGGCCGCGGCATCACAACGTCCGCTCGAACACCGGGAACTTGCCCTGGTAGCGGAAATGCTGTTGGTAAAACTTCAACAG
>DATJGQ010000605.1:0-2677 GCA_035494815.1 Gemmataceae bacterium | reverse complement strand
TACTACCTGATCGAGGCCGGCAACGGCGTCCTGAGCTCGCTTGGTCTCTTCGAGACCTCCGAGCAGGCAGACGAGTCCAAGACCCTCGTCACGAAGTGGATCAGCGACGAGAACTTCAATTCGGTGATTCCGAACCCGCCGAAGATCACGAACGGCAAGGTCGTTGCTCAGAGCGAGCGCGTCCCGACCCTCGATTAGCCCGACCGTACTTCGCATCATCAAGGGGCCCGGCACCGCCGGGTCCCTCTTTGGGCGGTCTGTCTCGCGGACGAAAACGTCGCCCGACCATTTTCTTCTACCTACCTGTGCCGCTCGCGGCCGGCGGGCGCGCTGAGTTCTTTTCGTTCGATGGCCGCGTCGATCCGCAAGCAATCGCGGCTCGTGCGCTCGACGAGACCGGCGCGGACGGCATCGGCCACGTGTTCACTGACGAGCACGAGAGTAGGCGGTCGATGGTGCCTGGACTGAAAACATATCGACGGGGGGTGGTAAGGCCAAAACGACGATTCGCTGACCCCGCAGTAGTCAGCGTTCCCTCCCTGCACGGAGAACGCGTGGGGTTCAGAAACTCTGTCGCGCTCCGAATCGGCCGATTTTGCAGGCCGATCGTTTCGTCGGTCAGCCGCGCCGAGATCGAGCTCGTGGCCGCCCACACCGGACTCGCCACCGGTTGACTCCGGCCGCGGTTACTTCCCGCGCGCCGTCTTCTTCTTCGGCTTCGGCTTGCTCGTCTTGCCAGACTTGACTGGCGCCGGATCCTTCTTCGGCCGCTTCGGTGACACCGTCTCCCTCCTTCCTTGGCCGGCGTTACTTTGGTGGCTGCGTGTTCCCATTCGCTCGGAGGCTCCCTCTCGCGCAGCGGAGCGATCCGACCGGAGATAGAGATCGGCAAGCCCGGCCTGCCAGAGCACGGACCCATCGGGTCCCAGGCCGGAGACGGCGATTGTGAACGGCTGCGGGAAAAGAGCAAGACCGGCGAAGGTCGCGCGCCGGTGCCTTCCGCTGAGCCTGAGCCGGGCGATGGCGGCATCGCGGCTGTCCCAGCAGACGACCTGCCAGGAGAGAGGGTCGGCCTCGGCAGACCAGGCCACTCCCAGCTGATCACGAGTCGCCCGAACAACGCGGAGCGCGTCCCCACCCGAGTCTGCGGCTCTGCCGCGGAAGTTGGTTTGGCTTCCAGACTTGTCGCGGCTTGGTGCTGGCTGACTGCGCATACGGATGCGAGCGATCCTAGCCACGATCCCCCACCCGCGAACTTGTCCGCGGGCTCGACCAGGGCGAGGGCAAGGCCGTGCTGCTCGGTAGCCCCTGGGGTTGGTGAGCCTCGACTGGGACGCAGCAAACTCATTGGAACCCGCGGCCGGTCTGCACGGCCGCGACTCGTGCAGGAGCGCCTCGTTCGGTTGACCGCGAGCGCGCCCACGCCGCTGGTCGGCTGGCGCTCGATCGGCGCTACCGTCGGGGGCATGAACGGAGATTCCTCGCCGCGGAAGTTCCTGCGGAACGGCGGCGTCGAGTTTCTTCTCGGCGGAGGAGGTGGCGCGGGCACGGGGCTACCCGTGGGCTCAAGAACTCGGTCAGCCACCTCGATCGGTCTGATTTGCAGGGAGATCGAGTTTGCGAACCCTACGCGCACGAGTTCGGACACGGCACCGGCGGCGTCGCCGACGAGTACTGCGCAAGCCCGGCGACATACATGGGCGGGGAGCCGGGCGCGGTGAACCTGACGATTAATACCAACCGCGCCACGCTCAAATGGGGAAACTTCGTCGCTCCCGCGACGCCGCTTCCGACCGGGACGGGCGCCTGTGCCGGGTACACGGCGGGGCCACGGCCGGCCGGCTGGAGCGACGATCAAGACGTGGGTTTGTTCGAGGGCGGCGGGACGGTCTCGCTTGGGATCTATCGGCCGGTCATCAACTGCCGTATGCGCTCGAATGCGCCGCCGTACTGCCCGGTTTGCTACACGCAGATGAAACGGACAATGGACCCGTTCGCGGCGCACACGTTCCTGAAGTGCTACGCGGGAGACTTCAACGGCGACGGCAAGGACGACGTCCTCATCCACAACGGCAACTCGATCCTGATCTACCGTAGCGACGGTGCCGCGCTGGACCTCGCCTTCAGCGCGGTCGAGCGCGTCCCCGGTTCTTGGCAGTTCCAGCCCGACGATCAGTTCTACATCGGTGACTTCAATGGCGACGGCAAAGACGAGGTGGTCGTCTACAACAGCACCAACTGGGCGATCAAGTACCTCGGCTTACTCGCTGACAACGGTGCCGGCGGGCTGAAGCTGATCGCGCGCTACGACGACTCGATGCCAGGCTGGCAGTTCCAGCGGCACGATCGTTTCTACGTCGCCGACTTCACCGGTGACGGCAAGAAGGACCTGTTCGTCTTCAACGGCGACAACTGGGCGATCCCCTACCTCGGCATGCTCCGCTCCTCCGGTGCGGGTTTTTCGCTGGTTCATCGCTACGACGCGGTCATGCCCGGCTGGCAGATGCGCTCCGGCGACCAACATTTCGTCGGCGATTTCACCGGCGACGGCCGCGAAGACCTCTGGGTCTTCAACGGCGGCGACTGGTCGATTCCCTACCTCGGCATGCTCCGCACTACCGGCAGCGCGCTGGCGATGTCCCACCGCTACGACAACACGATGCCGGGCTGGCAAATG
>DATJGQ010000604.1:0-4826 GCA_035494815.1 Gemmataceae bacterium | reverse complement strand
CAATCGACATACCGCGCCCCTCCCTCGCTCGCGCTTCGGGCTGGTCGCTGATACCATGACCCGCGAACTCATCCTGCTCAGCCCGTACACGCCGCCGACGAACTACCCGCTCTCGCTCGGCGCCGACGAGACCGCCGCCTGGCTGCACGCCTGGAGCGCGCTCTGGCACCCGGCGGCGATCACGGGCGCGGTCGGGCCGCCGCGGGTCGCGTCGCCCTACGACCACGAGCAGCCGACCGCCGGGCATTTGTACGCCGTCCCCGAATCGCCGCCGCTGTATCTGTCCGATGACTGGGACGAGCGTGTCCGGCAAGTCGGCGCCGCCGCCTTCCGCTCCGGCTGGGATCGCGCGAGCACGCTCGCCAATCTGAAGGAAGCGCTCGGGCAACTCGGGGGGGACGTCGCCGCTCTCGACCGTGATCCGGCGGAATGGCGGCCCTATTTCGGTCTGGGACTCGGCTACATCACCGTCGAGACGCTCTTCGACGCGATGGAGCACGAGCACCTGTTGGATAAGGACGCGTTCTGGGCCGACCTGCAGTCCGGCTCGCTGCAAGAAGCGGCGATGAAGCTGCTGCACGCGCGCGAGGTCGTCTATCCGGTGGTCATTCACCTGCTCGATTTCGCGCTGCCGGGGAAGCCGGACGACCCGCTGCCGGCCGCGCCCGGCCGCCGCTCGCCGCTCAATCTCATCGCGAGTGCCGAACTCCTGGCCGTCATGCCCGCGGAGCGGCTCGACGAGCTGCGCTCCGCCGCCGGTGAAACAATTCCCGATACTGACGACCCGCGGCTGGAAGTTTGCGGCGGTTATCTCCTCGACCGCGCGGACGCCCTTTTGCCGATCGAGTCGCAGCTCTGGAACCTCCGCCGCGGGCTGGCGCGGACGCGGGAACTGGTCGGGGCCGGCGTCGAAGTGTTCGCCCGGCGGACGACCGCGTCCCATCCTGGGACGCCGCGACTGCTGCAGCACGTCGGGCTTTCGAAAGCGCTCGCGCTGGCCTTCGACGGCGCCCGGCTACCGGATCACAAGGCCGCCGTCATCCAATGGCCGAGCGCCGACGGGCGGCAGGTGGAGGCGTTCGCCCGCGCGCCGCTGCCCGCCGACGAGCCGGAAACATACTTCCACCTCGCCCATCGTCTGCACCAGACGATCATGAACGACTCGGCCGCCGTGCTCGCCTTGCTACACCGCGACCGCGCCGCCCCCGACTGGTATGACGATTGGCTCGCGGTAACCGAACTCGCCCCCGCGCTGGGGACATGGACGACGGCCCGGCGGTATTTTCGGGACAGTTCCGTCGGCGAATACGCCCCGGCGGCGACCGCGGACGAGTTCAGTCTCGACGACCTGGAACCACGGGTGGAGACGGCCAAGGCCTCTCAGGCGGGTGGCGCCCCGGTGTCGGGGTTCCCGCGTCACCTCCGCCGCCGGCGGCGGCTCGATTCGGCCCGCACGATCGCCGCGCTCCATCGCGCACTCGGCGGGCCGTTCGACGCGGAGTCGCACGCGGAACTCAATCGCATCGAGGAGCGAATCGAACGCGAACAGGAAGTGACGGCCGAGGAACTCGTGAAGGCGGAGCAGGCCGCGGCGGCGCCGCTCGCCGAACGGCTGCTGTCGCGGGCGGGAACCGATCGGCGCGGGTTGCTGCTGCTGAACCCGTGTGCATTCGCACGGAGGGCGGCGATCGAGCGCGAAGGCTTCGCGGCCGTGTCCCCGGTCGGCGGGCCCGTCCGGGCAACACAGCTCGACGGCGAAACGGCGCGACTCGTCATCGACCTCCCGGCACTGGGGTTCGCCTGGGTACCGACCGACGGCGGCAACGTTGGCGCGACCACACCGGCGCGGCGCGCGATTCGACTCGCCGACGAACGCGGCGTCCGCAACGAGTTCTTTGACGCAGAGGTCGATCCCGTCACCGGCGGCCTCCGCGCCCTGCGCGACCCGCGGGACCGTGGCAACCGCATCGGCCAGCAGCTCGTCTGGCAGCCCGGCAGCACCATGAAGGCCCAGTCGGTCCGAGTGACGACGACCGGTCCCGCGCTCGGCGAAGTCGTCAGCGAAGGGGCGATCGTCGACGAACAGGAGGCCGTGCTCGCCACCTTTCGGCAGCGGTTTCGGGCCTGGCTCGGCCGGCCGCTGCTCGAATTGCGGATCGAGATCTTTCCGGAGAAGCCGCCCCAGGGCTATCCCTGGCATGCCTATTACGGGGCGCGGTTCGCCTGGCGGGACGAGCGGGCGACGATCGTTCGCGGCGTCTGCGGCGCCGCCGAAGTGACGACGCATAGTCGTCCGGTGACGCCGGACTTCCTCGAACTGCGCGAGGGGACGCAGCGGACACTCCTATTGCCAGGTGGGCTGCCGTTTCACCAGCGGCAAGGGACGCGAATGTTGGACGTGATTCTCATCCCCGAAGGGGAATCGGCCCACACGTTCGATCTGGCCCTGGGCCTGGACCGCGATCAGCCGATGCAGACCGCGTGGGGTTTGTGTTCCCCGGTGGTCGCCATTCCGGTCGAGAAGGGCCCCCCGCAAGTCGGGCCGAGCGGCTGGCTCTTTCATCTCGACGTGCCGAATCTGTTGCTGACCAGCCTGCGGGCGGTCCCGGACGCCGCGGCGGTCACGGCAACACTCCTCGAGTGCGCCGGTTTCGCCGGGTCGGCGGAGCTTCGTTGCCCGCGCGACCCGACGTCGGCCGCGATCCTCGACGCGGCCGGCGAGCGTTTTCAGACGCTCTACACGCAGGGCGACGCCGTGCAACTCGACTGCGCCGCCCACGACCTGCTCGAAGTCCGCGTGGACTTCTGAGGTCGCTTCAACCCGCTTTCAACAGCGTTCCGTCGAGCGGGTGCCACAGCTGCTGGCGCATCCGTGCCCGCTCTTCCAGGACGGCGACCTTTTCGTCACTGCCCGGCAAAGCTTCGGTCGGCTCGCACGGCTGTGCGTTGCCGCAGAAGTTGCCGACGCCGCGGCGGGCGAACTTACTCGTCGACGGATACCGCTCCCGCACGCCGGGCGTGTAGTAGCAACTCCAGCACAGACCGCGCGGGCGGTTCACCGACGCCCGATGACAATGACGGCACAGACTCATGGCTCACCTCCAAATCGTGGATCGTGAATCGTGACTCGTGCGTATGGGATCGTGGATCATGACTGTGACCGATTTTTGCGATTCACGAATCACGATCCGCGGACCACGTTTTCGTCATGCCGCCGCGGTTTCGTCGCGGCGGGCGGCCGGCTCGGCGCCCGGCAGGAAGCGCTCGGCCAGCGTGCGATTGACCTCGTCCAACAGATTTCGCCGCATCTCGTCGCGGGGCGTGTCGTCGAACCAGTTCAGGAAGTAGCGCACCGCCGCCGGCTCGCCGAGCCGCTGGTCCGCCTCGAAGCAGATGCGGGCGAAGTACTCCTCGACCTCGCCGACCGTCTCGAGCCCGTCGCCTTGCCACGCGCAGTAGCCCATCACGCAGGCGCCCTCGACCGGCCAGTCGAGCACGCACTGCAACGGCGGCGGCGACGTGGTCGAGCCCTGAGTCAGTCGCTGATCGTCGTTGACCAAAGCCCGCCGCAGCGCCCGCAGGCCGTGCGTGGAGAGAATCGGCGCCAGTCCCTCGCGCCAGACTTTTCGCCAACTTTCCATCGCTCCGTCCTCCTTCTCACCGCGGCGGATTGACCGTCGCGTTCCCCTTCGACCCTCCTGTCGGGCCGGCTAAACAGTCCATATAGGTGTCCAACAGTATCAGTATATCTATGTTCAGTATCCGATCAAGCGATTATGGACGTCTTTTCGAGATAATGGGCGATTTTGAGTGATTATTTTGTGATAAATTTAGCTATATCAGTTCAAAATGGCGGCAAAAATCCGACATTCATAGACAGGAGATGTCGTTTTGAAAATGAGCTGTGCGCTCGCGCAAAATGAAACCGGGCCGCGGCAAGAACGCCGCGGCCCGGCTTGCGTGTGCGCTAAGGAGCGAGCCTCAGTCGGCCATTTGCGGCAGCCATCCGCGCTGCACTTTGCCGCCACGGATGATGAAAAATCGCAGCGGGCTGAACGTGCTCAGCTCGGGATGCGTGAGCACGTAGTTGACGTTGTCGAGCGACACCGTCTCCCACTGGTGCAGGCCGATGAGGATGTCCCCTTGACGCAGGCCGGCCTTGCCGGCGACGCTCTCGGGTGACACTTCGGTGACGGTCAGACCACCGTGGAGTTGGGCGTTGACGCGGGTGATCGTCTCGCTCGACGTCGGGTTGAGCCGCAGGCCGAGCTTCTTCCAGACGACTTCCGCCGTCGTCGCCGGCATTCGGTCGGCGTTCTGGAGCACCAGTTCGACCGTCGTCTCCTGGCCGCCGCGGACGACGGTCACGGGCACCTTTTCACCGGCGGGGCGGTCGAGCAACGCGCGCTCGACGTCCAGGCTCGTGGCCACGCGCTGATCGGCGACGCGAACGATCAGGTCGCCACGCTGGAACCCGGTGCCCGGCGAGGACGGCCCGGACTCGACTCGCTCGACCGAGACGCTTCGCTTGACCGGGCTGGAATTCGGCTCGATCTGGTCGTTCAGTTTCAGCCCGTGCGTCAGCCCCTGCCGGCGGCGGATGCTCAGCATATCCCCGGCGACGCGGATCATGTTATCCACGGGAATGGCGAAGCCGATGCCCTGGGCCCCGGCCCGGATCGCGACGTTGACGCCGACCAGTTCGCCATAGATGTTTACCAGCGGCCCGCCGGAGTTGCCGGGATTGATGCTGGCATCCGTCTGAATCAGGCTGGAGTAGAAGCGTCCGTCGGTTCCCTGCCCGATGGCCTCCTGCCGATGCAGCG
>DATJGQ010000603.1:0-3415 GCA_035494815.1 Gemmataceae bacterium | reverse complement strand
CGTCAGCCCGACGTGGAAACGCTTCGATGCTTGAAAGCTTCCCACGTCGGGCTGACGCCTCGACGCTCGCCAAGACGACGCCATGTCTCACAAATGTAACGGCCGCCGATGTTTGTTTGACCTTACCTTTGGGCAGCGGGTATAGTCACGTGGACTGTCCTCTCCCGCAGTCAGCCCGAGGATTTACTGCGCTCGTGGGGAGGTGACCTGTGCGGCGGAGTCCGATTCTCATTAGCGCCGGCCTGGTCGCCGTCGGCTTGATGACGGTGCCGGCACTGGCCGCTCCCGCCCCCGCCGGGCCGGTCGCAAGCGATCCGCTGCGAGACGAAGCCCGGGAGTACGAACGCCGCGGCGAATGGGACAAGGCGTGTGAAATCTACGCCCGCCTGCTCGCCGTCGACCGCCGCCAATCCGAAATCCGCGACCATCTTCAGTATTGCGTCCGCCGGCTGCACCAGATCCGCCGGCATCAGGACCCGCTGTTCCGCGACAAGGTGCTGTCGTTGCCGACCGCCCAGGCGATCCTGCTCTACGGCGACGTCCTGACAAAACTGCAGAACTTCTATGCCGACCGCGACAAGGTGCCGATCCAGCGGCTCTTCCAACACGGCCTCGACGAGCTGCTGAACGCACTCCGAGAGCCCGTCTTTCAGCAGGAATACCTTGCCACGGCCGACCCGCTGGCCGTCGCGGCGGTCCGCGATCATCTGACCTACGAATGGCTCGGCCGGCAGGTCGCCGACGCGAACGAAGCCAAGGCGGCGGTCCACGACCTCGCCCGCGACGTCCAACGGGCGATCGGCCTGCCGGCGAAGGTCCTGATCCTGGAGTTCGCCTGCGGCGCCTGCAACGCCCTGGACGAGTACACGTTCTTCATCACCCCCGGTCAGCCGACCGACGACCCGGCCACCTTGAGCGGCGAACTTGCGGCGTATGGCCTCCTGCTGAACTGGCGGGATCGCAATCTCGTGGTCGAGCGCGTGGTGCAGGGGAGTTGGGCCGCGGCCGCCGGCATACAGCCCGGCGATCGTGTCACGCAACTCGGCAAACAGCCCCTCGAACGGCTGACGCCGGAAGCCGTCGCCGACCTGTTGCGCGGCGAATCGGCGGCGATCAGCGAAGTCACGGTCGTCCCCGCCGACGGACGCCATTCGGACGCGCGGCTGATGTCGCTTCCCGGATACGCCCCGAGCGTGCCGGATGCCCAGATCGAGCGCGACGGCATCGGCTATTTGCGGATCGCCAACTTTCAGCGGAACACGCCGCAGGAGCTGGAGAGTGCCGTGCTGCGGCTGCGCGTGGAGGGGATGAAGGCACTGGTGCTCGACCTGCGCGGTAACCCCGGCGGCGTCTTCGCGGCGGCCGTCCAGGTGGCCGAGCGATTCCTGCCGCAAGGGACCATCGTCTCGACGCAGGGACAGGCAAAAGGGACGAGCAAGATTTACACCGTGCAGCACCCCTTCGTGTCGCTGGAAATGCCTCTCGTGGTCCTGATCGACGGCGACACGGCGAGTGCCGCTGAAGTCGTTGCGGGTGCGCTCAAGGACAATAATCGGGCGACGCTCGTCGGCACGCAGACTTACGGCAAGGGCTCGATCCAGTGCCTTTTGACGCTGCAAGCCGGCAGCGGCCTGCGGCTGACGCTTGCCCGGTTCTTCTCGCCGCGCGGCCAGCCGTTCACCGGGGCGGGCGTCACACCGACGTACGTCGAGCCGCGACGCGAGCCGCTCCGGGACTGGCAACTGGAGCTCGCGCTCGAACACGCGGCCAGGTTACTCGAGAAGTGACGCCGTAGGGTGGGCCGAGTCTTCGAGGCCCACCGATCAATCGCTTATGCCCGCAGCACTTTGGACCCACCGCCTCGCCGCGACCCCCGGCGGCGTTGCTCTCGCGCGCGAATCCGGACACGTCCTGGCATGGGACCAGAACTGTTGGCTCGTATTGCTCGGCCGAAACGGCAACTTGCAGGGCCAAACACGATTGGACGCCGGCATCGCCGCGGCCACAATCTCCGACGACGGCTCCGCGGTCGTGGACGCCGATGATCGGGGGACCGTCGCCTGGCGGACGCCTGATCTCGCGGTGCGCTGGCAGCATCGCCTGGACCGCCGACCGACCAACGTCGCGCTGGACACACTCGGCCGCGCGGTCGCCGTCGCCGACAACTCCGGGGCCGTTCGCCTTTTCACGGCGGAGGGACACTCGCCCTGGCCGCCGATGACGTTGCCGCGACCGATCATCCACCTGACGTTCGCGCCGACGGCGCCGGCGCTCTTCGCCGCCGCGGACTTTGGCCTGGTGACGTGCCTCGACCTCGGACAGCGACGCGCCGCCTGGCAGGACGCACCGGTCGTGCACGTCGGCAGCCTGGCGGTGACGGGCCTACCGGTCGTCGCGGTCGCGGCATGCTACTCGGAGGGGTTGCGGCGATACGCACTCACCGGTACAGCGATGGCATTGCCGAACGTCCCGACGCCCGAGCCGTGTCGCTTCGTCGCCGCGACCTTTGCCGGCGACCAGTTCCTCGTCGGCGGCGTGTTCGGCGGATTGCACCGGATTTCGGCCGACGGCACGGTGCTGTCGGCCGAGAAGATGGACCAGCCGATCGCCGGTCTCGCCTGGCGTCCGCGCGGCGAGTCGGCGGTGATCGCACTCGCCGACGCTCGCCAAGACATGGCATAACCGCGCAACCCGCTACAGCCCGCACCTTCGCGCCCTTGCGGCTTTTCCTCCAGTCCCCCCATCACCCGCGCCGATGACAAATTACGCGGTCCCTCGAATCAAGATGACGGGGAAGAGTCGGACCGTACGCGCCGCGGGGGAACAGGGATGTTCGACTTTCTGGGCCGATTGGCCACCAATCACCCATGGAAAGTGTGTACTGCCTGGCTGGTTCTGGCGCTCGGGCTGACGTGGCTCGCCCCGGCCTGGCAGTGCAAAGCGCAGGACGACGACATCCGCTTTTTGCCGCCGGACACACCGAGCGTTCGCGCCTTTCGGCTGCTCGAACAGGCGTTCCCGCAGGACGTGTTCGCTTGCCGCGCGATCTTTACCTTCGAACGCGCCGACGAGCCGCTCGGCGCGGACGACCTCGCCCTGGTCGATGACGTCGTCGCCTGCCTGGAAGGCCTCAAGCGCGCCGAGCCCGGGCTGAAGATCGGCGGGATCGCCTCGCACCGCGACCCGGTCATCGGCAAGCGGCTGATCAGCGCCGACCGGCAGTGCACGCTGATCCAGATGTCCCTCGCGACGCCGTACCTCGCACTGCAGACGAAGGAGGCGGTGGACAAGGCGGAGGCGAAGGCGCGAGTGATCGTCGCCCGCGCGGGATACGACGCGCCGCGACTGTGCGTGACCGGCCCCGCCGGCGTCGGCCGCGACCTCGTCCGCGCCGGCGCCGAGAGTCTCGATCAGA
>DATJGQ010000602.1:0-3023 GCA_035494815.1 Gemmataceae bacterium | reverse complement strand
GAGGACCAGGCGGACCTCGACGTGGTGGAGGAAGCGGAACTGGAGGCCGAGGACGAGGCCATCGAGGACGCCATCGACGCGGAAGCCGAGGCTTCGGACGAGGAGCGCCCGGCGCGCGAGCATCGCGAGGACGGCGAACGTGGCGGGCGGCGCGGACGCCGCCGCCGGGGCGGGCGCAACCGCAATCGCCGTGACCGCGACAGCCGCGACGGCGGGCAGCCGCGCGAGGCACAACATGACGACGGCGAGCAGCCTGCGGCCGCCGGGGAGGCCCGCGGCGACGGCGAATTCGCGGCCGGACCGGAAGACATGGCTGAAGGCGGCGAGCAGTTCGCGAACGGATCGCAGAACGGACAGAACGACGAGCGCGGACCGCGCCGCCGCCGCCGCCGGCGCGGCCGCCGCGGCGGCAACCGCGACCGTTTCCAGGGCGGCGAGAACCATCCCGTGGCGGCGCCCGCCGACGACGCGCCCAACGGGGCCGAAAGCGGTGGTCCGCTCCCGCCCGTGTCGCAGACACCGGCCGCGTTCGACGCTGACCGCTTCGGCCATGTCGAGGAAATCGATACCACGCCGCGCGACGAGCCGGTGCGCACCGCGACCCCGAACACGGCCTCGTCGCCGTCGTGGTCGCTGAACGATCCCCACGAGATCGACACGACGCCGAAGCCCGCCGAGACGGCGGCAACGAGCGAGCCGGCCGCGCCACCGAAAAAGGGCTGGTGGCAGCGGGCGTTCAAGTCGGACTGAGCCGATCGACGGCGCGGATCCATCGATTCGCGCCGTCTTTTCTCACATCGCGCGCGTCGCGAATGCAGCGAGGAGAGCCTGCCGGCATTCGCCATGGCGGCGCAGGTTGAGCCACTGGCCGTCATCCATCTGGGCATTCCGTTCTACGCCGCCGCAGCCTTGGGCCGACAGTCATGGTTATCTTTCGCCGATGGCGGAGATGCTGGTGGCGCTGACGGGCGGACCGGCCGCGGTTCTGACGGCCTGGATCTTCGTGCGCGAACGGCATCGCACCATCGCACGCGCGGAGCAGGCGGCCGCAAAGACGGCGCAAGCATTACAGCCTGCGCAGTAGGACCCGCTCAGAACAGGAAATCCGACGCGTGCAAGTCGGCGAGATGGACCGCGTTGACCAGGTGCATCACATAATCCTGCGATGTCTGGTACCCAGCCGTTCCGTTGCCGTCGATGATCAGGAAGGTGTCGCCGGCGAGCGTGCCGCTGGTCGGGGTGAAGAGCACGGCGTGCTGCGCCTTGAGGTGCGCGGCATTCACCGCGGCAGCGAGGTCCGTATCGAAGGTCGCGGTCGAGAGCGCACCACTCGCGATCTTCGCATCGACCCCCGTCACGTCGACGATGCCGTTGAGATCGAACTTGTCCTTTTTTGCGTTGAAGCCAACGATTGTGTCGTAATGCGTGCTCGTCGAGTCCGCCGGGGTATTGTATTCGTAGGTATCGGCGCCCGCCCCGCCGCGCAAACGGTCGGCGCCGGCACCGCCCCAGAGCTGGTCGTTTCCGGCACCTGTCCGAATCGTATCGTTACCGCTCCCGCCGTCGATAATGAAATTGCCGTTTGTTTCGGCTTGCCCATGAAACGTGAGAGACGAGGTCAGCTGCGTAGCCTCCAAGCGGAGCGTCTTGCCTGCTGCGACAAGGCTGTCGGTGGTGGTAACGACCGTCGGTGTGCCGTTGTCATTGATCTGCACGACCTCGATGTTCTTGACGTTGGATGACAGCGTCAGTCCGGCAGAGAAGTCGCCGTCGAGAATCAGAAAATCATTCCCGCCCGGGCCACCGTCGACCGTGTCCTGCGCGTTGAAATCGTTTCCCCCGAAGAAGATCGTGTCGTCACCGGCGCCGCCGCGGATGACGTCGTTGCCGCCGCCGTTGCCGTCGCCGGTGATCCCGCCGAATGCGCCGGAATAGAGTTCGTCGTTGCCGGCGCCGCCGATCAGCGTGTCGTTGCCCGGGCTGCCGGCGACGATGAAGGAGCCGTCCGTTTCGGCCGAGCCGTCGAAATACAGGCTGTCCCCCGGGCCAAGCGGCCCAGTAATGCCCGGGCCGCTCAGGATCGGGAAGTTCACATCGAGGGTCTGTCCCGCGGCCACCGTCGAGTCCGCGGTGATCAGCTTGTAACTGTGCCCGCCATTGAGCCACAGGAGCGAGATGTTCTGCACCGTCGTCGCGTTGAAGGTCACGCCGGCAGAGTAGTCGCCATCGAGCACCATGACGTTTCCGCCCGGGCCGCCGTCGATCTGGTCGGCCGCGGTGAGCGCGCCGCCCATCAGAAAATCGTCGCTGCCCCCGCCGCCATTCGCAATATCGTTGCCGCCGGCCTGGAGAAAGAAGAAGTCGCAGGACCCGCCCACCGTATTGCCGCCGGTCAGGACATCGTTTCCGGGGCCGGCGAAGAACGTGAAGAAGCCGTTGCTCTCGGCGCTGCCGTCGAAGGTGAACTTGTCGCCCGAACCCATGAGTGATGAATCGATCGACAACCGCTGCCCTGCAGCGACGTTCTGGTCGTCCGTCTTGAGATTGTAGTCAAAGCCCGCAACCAGCGTCATCGCCTCGACGTTCTGGATCGTGGCCGGCGCGAACACGGTCTGCGATGCATAGTTGCCGGAAAGCACGAGCGTGTCGTTTCCCGTCCCGCCGTCGATCTGGTCGGCGGGAGTAAAGGCGGCACCAAACGAGAAGACGTCGTCGCCATCAAGGCCGGAAACGGTATCGTCTCCCCCTTGCGACATGTCGAAGGTGTCGGGACTGGTGGTGCCGACGAGACTGTCGTTGCTGGCGGTACCGGTGAATGCGGCCATGGAGAACTCCCCTCGCAAAGAGCCCCGGCCCGGATCAAAGCGTAGCACCGCCGGTCTGCCCGGCAAGTGAATTTCCTATTGCGCCGCGTCGCCTGCGGCGCCCAGGCCGTTGCCGCCCGGGTCGGGAAGCGCCACGCACAGACCGCCCTGGCAGGCGATGACGTTGACAGTCTCGTTCGGCGCAACGCCGGTCGAGCG
>DATJGQ010000601.1:0-5101 GCA_035494815.1 Gemmataceae bacterium | reverse complement strand
CCCCGGCCCCGGCCGCGGTATCGGCGCCCGGCATTGGGCTCTGCTTGGGGGCCACTTTCATCGCGTCCCGCACCCGTTGAATTCCGTTGACGATCACCCAGTCGCTCGTCTTGATCCCCTCCTTGACGCTCTGCATTCCGCCGACCAGCCGATCGAGTTTGACGTCCCGCCGCTCGACGACGTTCTGGTCGTTGACCACGTATAGGAATTTGCGGCCCTGATCGTTCCCGACGGCCCGCTCGGTAACCAGCACAGCTTTATGCGCATCGCCGGCGGGGATGCGTACGCGGGCACGCATGCCGGAGTCGAGCATTCGCTTGGGATTCGGGAGCACGCCCCGCACTTGAATCGTGCCCGTGCTGGCGTTGACGCGGTTATCGGCGAAGTCCAGGACGCCGTGGTGCGGGTAATTCTCTTCGCCTTCCAGGGCGACGTCCACCGGGATCTTCAATTCCTTGACCGTGGTTTCTTCTGCCTGGCCTTCCTTGCGATAGACGTTCTTGTACCGGAGCAGTGAGCGTTCATCGATGTCGAAGTAAACGTACATCGGATCGATGGAGGTGATCGTGGTGAGGACCGTCTCGCCCGCGGCGCTGACCAGGTTGCCGACGGTGATTTGCGGCCGGCTGATCCTTCCGCCAATCGCGGCCTTGATCTGAGTGAATTCGAGGTCGAGGCGGGCCGACTCGACCATCGCCTTCTTGGCAGAGACGGCAGAAGTGGCGACACCTGCGTCGGCGACGAGTTTGTCGAACTCGGCGCGAGTCGTCGCCCCGGATGCCACGAGTGGCTGGTTGCGCTTGACGTCGGCCTCGGTCTGTTTAACCTTGGCGTCGGTCAATCGGACCTCCGCTTCCGCCGCCTCCAGGGCGGCTTTGTACGGCCGCGGGTCGATCTCGAACAACAGGTCGTCCTTCTGGACGATCTGCCCGTCCTGAAAGTCAATCTTAATGATGTACCCGCTGACCCGGGCCCGCACTTCGACCGTCTCGGTGGCGGAGATGCGGCCGTCGTACTCGTCGTAATCGACGACCTCGCGGGCGACGGGCTGGCTGACGGTGACGGGCGGCGGCGGCGTTTCCGCCACCGCGGGTTCGGCCGAGTTGCATCCACCCAACATCCCTGTGACTGCGAAGAGTAAACTGATGCGACAGAGGCTTGATGTACTGATAATCATGGTGCTACTTCCTTTTGCCTTCTGGAAGTCGATCGTTCGATTCACGGTGTTACGTCCTGAGTGATGGTCGCCGGCGCCGTCGTTGCCGGGGCTGGAGCCGACGCGAGGCGGCCCCAAGCGAGGGCGACCAGGGCCATGAGGACGGTCTGAAAGATTGCAAAGATTGTCGCCGCCGTGACCGCGGAAGTCCCGGGAAAAGTTTTGGTGGCAATGACGAGGCTGACGCCGACGTTGCGGACCGCCGTCGCCATGGCCATCGCCGTGCGCGTGCCCCGGCCGGCGCCACCGAGAAGCCAACCGGAGGCCACGCCCGCGCCCACCAGCACACACATGCCGGCGAATCCTTTCACGCTAATCCGGCGCAGCATTTCAAACTGATATGCGAGGACGACGGCCAACAGGGCCAGGTTCAAGAGCTTGCTGACCAATTCGGCCGGTTTGATGAGCCTGGCCGCCGAGTCCGGCCGCCAGTGTCGCATGCCGAGCCCGACGCACAGGGGGATGAACTGCGCGATCATAAGTGTTCCGACAAGATCGCCGGCGTCGATCGCCACCTTGAGATCGCCCGAAGTCACGGGGAGCAGGAGACTCAACAAGAGCGGTGCGAGGACCGCGGAGGATCCCGCCAGAATCGTCATCAACCCCACCGCCACGACGACGTTCCCGCGGGCCATAGCGGTAAACGGCGGACCGAACGGAGCCCCGGGACAAACTGCGGGGATGAGCACGCCGGCGGCGACGAGCGGATCGGCCTTCAGCGCGAGCAACAACTCGACTGCGACTGCTGGGAAAAAAACATAATTGGCCAGCAACGCCCGTGCCACCAGCCGCCAGTCCTTGGCGACGCGCCCGAGCTCTGCAACCGTCACGCCCAACCCGACGGTCACCATCATCTCGAACAGCGTGACCGAGGCGAGGACGTTGATCAGTCGGTTCACCTGTTCGGGAGTCATGGCGAGCCCCCCCACGAGCTGCCGGACGTCCCGCCCACCCCCTGAGAGTCGCCGACCTCCGCGAGCGCACGGTCCTCGGGCTCCGTGAAAAAACGCTCGGCCGATCGGTGGAGCAGGCTCAGTTCCAGTTTCAGCAAAGCGGTCCGCGTCTCGGGAAGCGTCTCGATCAGGTTTTCGAGCATTGCCCGCAACCGCCGCATGACCTGGATGCTCTCCCGGCCGAACTGACGGATTTCGGTTGCGGCCAGCAGCACGAAATCCTCCCAGTCGGGCGTGCGGTACACGACCCGCAGCTTGCCGGCCGCGTCGAAATTCCGGCCGTCGTCGAGTAGTCGATTGCCGACCTCACGGAGCAGGTGGTGAATCTGGTCGATGGCCAGGACCGCCGTCGTCGGGTCGTTGATGGCGGGCGAGAGCGCTTTCGAGGCGATGTCCACGATGATGCGGAACGCGAACATCGGGTCCTGCTCGAGCGTACGTTCCGGCCCGCAGGCGACCAATTGACACAGTCGCTCTTCGTCGATCGGCCGGCCGCCCTCGTAAATGCGGAACAGCGGGTCGTCGGGCGCGACAAAATCTCCCACCTCTGGCAGCAGTTCGACGACGCAGTCCGCCTGACGGGCGACCTGCAGCAGTCCTTGGTCGTCGAACGCCAGAACGACTCCCGGATCGCCGTTGTAAATCACGACGCGTGAGGGCTTGCCGAGAGAGGCGGACTGCGCAGGCGCGTCCGCGCGATTCACTTCCGCGAGCGTCCGCGGATAAATGCTCCGGATGACCTTACGCCCTTCGGCGGCGACGCCAGTCAGAATTCGCACCGGCCGCAGTTCCTTGCCGAGCCGGTCGATCAACAACAAGAAAACCGCCAGGCAGGTCAGGGTGCCGTAAGCACACAGCACTCCGGACAGGAGTTGCACCGGCTCCTGCAGTCGGCTGAGGCATACGAGCGAATAGGTGTAGGTAAAGACGAAGACGGCGAGCGCGGCCTTGGTGTACTTGTCCTTGAAGACCCGCGCGATCACGCGGGGAGAGAACTGCGCACTCGCCAATTGCACGGCGACCAGCAGGACCGAAAAGATGAACACGATGAACGTCAGTAACGAGCCGGTGAGCGTGCCGCCCACGGTACGTGCCGAGTCGGCACTGACGTTCAACGTCCAACCGGTCAGATGATCGATCCACAGCGTCAGATGCGCCACCCCCACCGCCGCAATCATGCACGCCAGCGGGATCGGCCATAAGGACGACCGCAGGAACATGCGCAGTGCGTGGCGCCTCTTCCAACTCATGGCGATGCGATTTCTTGTTTCGTCTCACGCCGGCGATCGGCCGCCGCCGTGCGGGCGTCGGAATGATGCGTCTGTGTCCAGCGGCAGCCGCCGTCGGCGTCAATTTCCAGAACCGCGTCGTATTGGTCTGCCGAATCGGCCGCCTCGGCGAGAGCGATGTATGTCACGGAATTCTCGTCAAGCCGTTGAAGCCACTGTCGCACCTGTGCCGGCTTCAGTGCGGCATTGATGCGATCGAGCATCGCGAAGGCGGGCCGGGCGAGGATCAGCCTGGTCAGGGCCAGCTGTTGTTGGTCGCCGAGCGAGAGAATGCTCGGCCAGTCCAGTTCCACGTCCAGCCCGCCGGCCCGCTTCAGGACGAAATCGAGGCCGGCGTCCTGCAGGGCGGCGCGAAGCCGGTCGTCGGAGACGGACTCCTCTTGCCCGGTGCGAAGCAGAACGTCGCGGAGCGTCCCGGGCGGCAGGTACGGCTTTTGGGGCAAGAAGAAGATTCCGTCCAATGACGGTCGGACGATTCGGCCCGACGCCGCCGGCCAGACTCCGGCGGTCGCGTGGAGCAGTGCGACCCGCGCGACTTCGCTGGGCCCCGTCACGAGCACCCTCGTCCCACGGCGAATTTCCGCGGATAGATCACGGACGAACACCTGGCTGTCGTCCGGCGCGGAGAGCGTCAGCTTTTCGTACACGAGCCGTGAATCGTCCTCGACGACTACTTCCGCCGTCCGGCCCCTCGGCGGCGGCTGCTCGACCGCTTCGGCCAGCACGCTGAGGCGGGCGATCACCGCCGCGAACGAGGAGATCGACTGCATCTGGTTGACGATCAGCGAGAACGCGCCGAGCAGTTGTGCGAACGCCATCGCCGATTGCGTGATCACGCCGAACTCGACCTCGCCGCGGATGAACAGCGGGGCGACGATCAGTGTGGGAATGATCTGGATCAAGTAGTTGTAGCCTGTCGTGAAGAAGCCGAGGTTGCGGTTCACGGACGTGATCCGCCGGAAATTCTCCCCCAGGCCGTCGATCCGTCGGAGCAGCCGGGCCGTCAGTCGGCCCTCACGCCGCAACAAGGCCACGGATTCGGCGTTCTCGCGGACGTGGATCAGGTCCGCGCGGAAGTTCGCCTCCTGGTCGGACTGCCGGTAGTTGAGCCCGACCAGCGGCCGGCCCAGGTAGATCGCCGCCAGCGTGCCGACCGCAGCGTAGGCGACCGCCACGCCGAATAAAAGCGGGCTGATCGTCCATAGCACGCCCGAGAATGAGAGGACCGCAAGGGTGCCATTGAGAAACATCAACGTAAACGACAGAGTGGTCGTCGTGAACGTGCGAACGTCGTCGGCGATCCGCTGGTCGGGATTGCCGACGGTCGCCGACTCCTTGAGGTGCAAGTAGGTGCGGTCCGCCATGTATCGCCGGACGATCCGCCGCGTCAGCCAGACCCGCCAGAACAGGCCGAGCCGCTCTTCGGTGAAGCGGTAGAGGACGGCGACGGCCGTCGATGCCGCGAAAACGCCGACGTAGAGAATCGCCTGCCAGACGAACGCGTCCATGTCGCGGTGGGCGATGGCGGTCATGAAGTCGCGGCCGACATAGCTGTTGACGACGTTCAGGCCGTTCACCGTGAGCGCGAATACGAACAGCAAACCGAACAGACCGCGGGCCAGCCAGCGCACCTCGGACGTCAG
>DATJGQ010000600.1:0-3133 GCA_035494815.1 Gemmataceae bacterium | reverse complement strand
GCAGCTCGAAGAATCGTCCGACCAGTGCGGGGTCGGCAGGACTTTCGTGCGTCGCGTCGCGGAGCCAGCGGTCGGCCAGGTCCGCGAACGACGGCGCCTCATCTTCCTCTAACGGCACCTGCGGGGTGCGGTCGAGCCAGGTCATCAGCAGGGCGAGCGCCGATCGGAGGGCGCGGCGGTCCAAGAGAGCGGCCACGACCCGGCCGAACGCCGCCGCGGTGCGGAACCCTTCCAGGTGCTCCCGCCAGAACGCCAGCTCGGCGGCGACACTCGCGGCGGGGCCGCCCGACCGCCACAGCGCGAGTGCGGTCGCGACGTGTTCTGCGCTCGCCGCCGCGTCCCCGCCGTGAACCCGCTGCAAGTCCGTGACCTCGTACCCGGCGAACTGGTCCCACCACGTCGCGAGCCGGTGCAGGTTCTCGGTCAGCCCGGCCTGGCGTTCGGCCATCCCGCGGGCCGCGGCTTCGCCGAGGGCGACCGCATACGACGCGAACAGTCCGGCGACGAGTTCTAACAGCTCATCGATCCGCGCGTCATGGATGCTGTCCTCCCGCGCGGCAAAAAGCGGAAACAGGCCTTGGAACCCGAGCATGTTCCACGGGTCGGCGAGCGCGCCGCAGTCGATCCCGCAGCGCAACTGCCGCTCGGCGTCGGCCAAGTGCTCCGCCGCGGCGTCGACGTGGCCCCGCTGGGCTTCGATCGCCGCGGAACTCGCGCGGGCCCGAACCGCGGCGGAGATGCGAACTGACGGCGTCGCGATCCGGTCCGCCCGCCTTTTACTTTCCTCCGGATAGCCCGCCGCCGCGAACAAATGGGCGAGATGATGTTCCTGAAGCTGCAGTGCCCGCTCCTGCGCGAGAACCTGATTGAGATGTTGCCGCGTCCCGCCGAACGGTTGCTTGGTCGATTCGGCCTCCCGGCGTAATCGTTCGGCCCGCGGTCCGGTCTGTCCGGCGAGCAGTTGCTTGTAGAATTCATCCCGTAACCGCGCGATGCCCGGCACGATCGTACTCAGCGTCGCGGCGGAATCGTACGAATTCGGCCCGCGACCGTTGAGCGAGGACGCCATCAGGATCGTGCCGGCGAGAACCGCCGCGACGTCGAACCGCCGCTCTTCCCGCTGGATCGGCGGTGCGTCGGCGATGCGGGCCAGCAGTGCGTCCAGCGTCGTCTGCCGGACGACGAACCGGCGATAGCGGCCCTGGCCGTCGATGTGGTCCGGGTCCCATTCGCCGAAGATGTGGTTGGGACGTTTATTGGCGGGGTGGTTGTGGTCGTACGGCCGCGGGTCGTACGCAAGCTCTTCGAGCAGGTTCGGATCGAACTGGGCTTCGTCGAGCAGATCGGCGCTCGTTTCCGCCAAGATCCGCAGGGCCGCGAGAACGACGCCCTGGTACGGCCCCGCCGCGACGCCCACGCCGCGCAGGTAGATCGGCACGGGCCGGAACCGCTCGTGGTCGTACACTTCGCCGGCCCGGCGATTTTCGAGTACCGCAACCGGGCGATAGCCGACATAGTCGTTAAGCCGCCGGACCGCTGCCGGCATCAAGTCGCCGTTGCCGGTCTCGCCGCGCGACGCGAGCACCGCCTCACACGCCCGCACAAGGAAGAAGGGCGCGAAAAGGTCCGCGTCGGAGCGTGTCGCAAACAGGTCCGCGTGATGTTGTCGATAGGCCGGCGGCAGGTCGCGGAGCGCCGCGCGAATAACCGACCGCGCCTGCGACACGTCGCCGAACGCCGACCCGCCGCCCTGATGCATCGCGTCCAGCTGCTCGTCCAGCAGGTCGGCCAATTCCGCCGCAGTCGGCGCGCGGTCCGCCCGCTGTCCGGCGAGACGGTACGCGGCGTGCAGCTGGCCCTGGAATTTCGCGTCCGGTTTGCCGGCGGAGAAGTTCAAGTATCCCAAAAGCCCCTGCCACGAAACCGGCGGCTCGGGGGCGGGGTGTGCATTCACGGGGGTGTCCTTCGCGGCCCCGGAGGATCCGCCCGTCACGGCGGAACTCGCCAGGTTCCGCCCGTCAGCGGGACCTACGTGGAGCTACTTCAGCATAGCCGACCCGCGCAACCCATTCCAGTTGTTACAAAACCCCGCGCAATCCGTCGTCCGCCGGTTGTCGTCTAAGAAAACGGACTCGGCTGCGTCGTCCACGCAGTAAGCGATCGACCGGAGGGGAAAATGAGAAACAGTTTGGCATTGGGCCTTGTCGCCTGGGCGGGGATGTCCATCGCCCTCGCCGCGGATCGGCCCTTCGACCCGCCGACCGCGAAGTGCAGCGGCCACGGCACCAGCGTCCAGTTCTACGACACGCCCAACGAGGCCGCCGCGCACGCCAAGGCCGAGCAGAAGCTCGTGCTTGTCCTGCACGTCTCGGGCGTGTTCGAAGACCCGGGTCTGACCTGAAACAACGCCGAGGCGCTCCGTGTGAACGCCCTGGCCAATCCGGAAGTTGGGAAGTACGTCAACGAGAACTTCGCGTCGTCGTTCCAAAAAGTCGCGACCTTCCGCATCGTGGGCGGTCAGAAGCAAGGCGGTAACGTCGCGAGCTACTTCTGTGCGCCGGACGGCCGCGTCGTACACGCCGTCGCCGGACCGGTCGATGCCCAGACCTTCCTCAACGAGGCGAAATGGGTCGTTGAGACGACGCGGCGGCTCATGAATGAGAGCCGCGGCGACGGCGGCAAGTTCAAGGCGCTCCTACGGACCGCCCACGCGGAACGGCTGCGACGCGAGTACGGCCTGGTGGTCGAGCCGGTCACGTTCGACCCCGCGGAAGCGCCGGACGAGAACGGCGCCCTGACTTATCGCGACCCGAGCGGCCGCCCCTTAGCTCCGAAACTGCCGCCGCCGCCGCCGATCGACGGCCCGGACGTTTCCTTCCGCGGCGCCCGCCTTGCGCTAGCCGCCGAGGTGCCCGGCAGCATGCCGATCGCCGACAAGCGCGGCCAACGCTGGGGCCTGTCGAACCAGGGACGCGTGCATCATCTGTTGGCCGCACACGGCTTGGCGAAGATCGAAACCGTCTACGGAACGGTCTTCGAGCGGATCCTCGGCGAAAAGGTGTCCACGAAGCCGGTGGATATCGTGACGCCGTTTCCTTGGGTGAAGAAGTGAGTCTTGGCGAGCGTCGAGGCG